>NZ_JALAAI010000018.1:0-41915 GCF_052785085.1 Candidatus Electrothrix sp. | reverse complement strand
TTGTTCAGATTATGCGTAAAATAAGGAGAGAAAAGGACTTAAGGGAGTTAATAGAAGAGCATTTTCATCCAGGTGTTCCAGCTATTTAAGTGGTACCAGAGGGATATGTCAGATAGGAAATTATCAGATACTTTTTAACGAACCAGCCTTTCCGCTTTTTATTTCTATGGGATACGGTTCCCCATCGACAGTGACAAGATAGTCCACTTCCGCGTTGCTGCCTCTTTTGTCTCGTGCCCAGTAGCAAACCTCCCCATCATTTGCGCAGACCAGCTCTTGTCCGACAAACTGTTCTGCCAACGCGCCTCTGTATATATTGGAGAGATCAGCCTGAACCAGTTCCAGATAATTCGACATTCCGGTCAATTGCTGCCATAATCCGATATCCAGGAGCAAGGCTTTGAATTTTTTCAGTGAAATGTTTAATTGAAAGGGAGGGTCGATGTTGCTCACCGAAGGTATTTTCCTGATGATTTTGGCATTGAGCAGGGTTTCAAAGGCCTTTTTGATTGTCGGAGAAGAAAATGAATCAGAAAGATGCGTATATTTTATCTGACTGCCGATGGTCCGAGCCACGTTTTTAAATACATCGTTCAGGCAGTGTTTGTCCGCATAGGGGGCATATTTGGAAAAATCATCCTGAAAGGTGGAGATAAGTTCCTTATGTACATCAAAGGAGTTCGTCATGCTGCTGCTTTCAAGAAAAACTTTGATACTTTCCGGCATTCCGCCGACAAGAAAATATGTTCGGAGTTCGTTCAGCAAGGCATCATGTATCTGTTCGGGCAACTCCTTGGGCTCTGATTCAACAATTTCCAGAGCTGTTTCATTTTCAGTCGCCATGAGGTATTCCGTAAAGGTCATCGGATACATATTAAGGAATTGGACCCGCCCCACCGGAAAAGAGATTTCCGAAAGGGCGAATTCCAGAAGCGACCCGGCAGCGATGACATGGATTTCCTTCATTTCTTCATAAAAATATCTCAATGCGGTTATTGCCCTTGGACAGCTTTGAATTTCATCGAAAAAGAGAAGGGTCCTTCCTGGTTCTATCGTTGTTCTCTTTATGATTTCGATTGACTGTGTTATCATCAAGGGATCAAGAGATTTTTCAAAAAAAGAATGTAGATCTCTCTCTTTCTCAAAGTCAACAGTTACGGTATTTTTATAATATCGGTCGCCGAATTCTTTAATTGACCAGGTCTTACCTATCTGTCTCGCACCTCTCAGGATGAGTGGTTTTCTTCTTGTCGAATTTTTCCAGTCCAGCAGTTTATTTTCTATTAGTCTTTTCAGGGCATTCTCCAAAAGAAAGTACGGGTTGAAACTCAAAGTTTATATTATTATATACGTGGCCTTTAAAAAATCAAGGTTCTATTTAAGCGTGCCCTTTAAAATGAGCACCTTGAAGGAGAAGGATGGAGTGGAAAGTAGCGTTGAGGAGAAAAATGGTATGGAATGCTTCTGGTGCGCCAGGAAAAGCTTGGGGGCGTATTACTGGGAAACAGCGTCCCGGAGGGACTGCCGAAAATAGCCCGGTGTTTCAATACCGGGCACAGAAAATTGGTTCCCCCCTAACGTGTAGATACGCCCGACAGTACGTTACTGCTCCACATAAAATGCTGCCTTGAGCAATTCCTTGGTGTAAGGTTGCTTTGGCTGATTGAAAATATGATCGGCCATGCCCTTCTCAATGATTTTTCCGTTGCGCATCACCACCAATTCATCTGCCAATGAGCGGAGCACTCGCAGATCATGGGTGATGAAGATATAGGTCATGCCGTGGCTTTTCTGGAGGCGTTTCAGCAAGGCGATAATCTGGGCCTGAATGGTGGTGTCCAGAGCCGAGGTGGGTTCATCAAGGATGAGTAGCTCTGGTTTGAGGATAATGGCCCGGGCAATAGCGATACGCTGGCGTTGACCACCGGAAAATTCATGGGGAAAGCGATTGATCATGTCTGGATCAAGTTCCACCTCTTTAAGGGCCTGACGCACTAACAGGCTACGCTTCTCCTTGTTGTACCCTGGTTCATGTACCTTGAGTCCTTCAGCAATGATCTGTTCAATGGTCATTCGGGGCGAAAGTGAGGAAAAAGGATCCTGAAAAACGATCTGCATCTGCTTGCGTAGCGGGCGCATCTGACGACTGTTGAGGTCAGAGAGTATCACACCTTGCTCTTCTTCACCTTCTGTAAAATACTGGACCGATCCTTTAAATGCCTGGAGCTTGAGCAGGCAAAAGGCCAAGGTGCTCTTGCCAGAGCCTGATTCCCCGATAATTCCCAAGGTTGTTCCCTGCCGAACTGTCAAATCGACCTTATCCACTGCCCTGACCACGGTCTTTTTTCTTTTGAACCGTTTTTCCGAAAAAAAGCCTTCCCAGGATCTCTTGACCACGAACTCACAATTAATATCCTGGAGTTGGACGAGCGGCCTTCCCTGAGCAGCTGGCTGGTGATGGAATCGGGGGATGGCATTGAGTAGTTTTTTGGTGTAGTCCTGCTGGGGATTTTTGAACAAGATCTCTGTACGGTTTTGCTCCACGATTCGCCCCTTATTCATGATGGAAACCGTATCTGCTGCCTTACGGACCAAGGGCAGATCATGGGTGATCAGGAGCACTGCCATGTTAAATTCTTGTTGGAGAGCTTTGATCAGGTCAATGATCTGGGCCTGAATGGTTACATCCAAGGCTGTGGTGGGCTCGTCTGCAATGAGCAGGGCAGGGCGGCAGGCCAAGGCCATGGCAATCATGACCCGCTGGCGTTGGCCCCCAGAGAGTTGATGGGGATAGGAGCGCAACCGATGCGCCGGATCCGGGATGCCGGTTCGTTCCAGAAGGCTTATAGCCTCATGCTCTGCTTCTTCTTTGGAGAGCTTGCGGTGCCGGATCAGAGGCTCGGTGAGCTGTTTGCCAATGGGATAGACCGGGTTGAGCGAGGTCATGGGTTCCTGAAAGATCATGGCAATATCATTGCCTCGCACCGCTCGGATCTCCTTTCTGCTCAATTGTAGTAGGTCTTGATCCTTAAACAGGATTCTTCCCTTGGTCTGCACCGTGGACACGTCTTCCAGTAAGCGCAAAATCGACATGGCAGTGACAGATTTCCCAGAGCCGGATTCTCCAACCAAGGCATGGGTTTTTCCTTGCTCTATGGTCAGATTAATGTCAAAGAGGATTTGGCTGTTACCGCCGATTTCCTGGTCAGAACAGAAGGTCAGCGAAAGATTTTCGATGAAAAGTAGTGGGTCCATGAAAGAAATGTACTGTATGAAAGCAGGCAAGGCAAGATCAATAAAAGGGGGACAGTAAGAAAAACTGGTGAGTAAAAAATGATCGTGGTCCACCTTGATGAAAGCAGAAAATACTCAGCTTGTCAGAACAATGTGAATTGAGTGCTTGTAGGAAAAAGTATTATTTATAGCTGCTAGGATGATGTATATGTGCTTATTTGTTGAATGGCATAAATTTAGCATGGAAAAAATTGTATTTTTCGGTATGATTATTTTTCTTCTCTTGCGCAGGATACAAGAAAGAGAAATAAGATGACGTGAGGTTCAGAAGAAAAACAGCACATCGCCACAGTTTAAGGTGAGAAGGATAAGGATGATTATGAACTGTTGGGAGTATAAGCTATGTGGGCGAGAAAAAGGTGGAGTCCATGCAGAGAAAAAGGGCATTTGTCCTGCATATCCTGATAATGGTAAAAGATGTGCCCGGGTTGCAGGTACCTTATGCGGGGGAAAGGTGCAGGGGGAGTTTGTTATGAAGCTTCTTTCCTGCATGAAATGCGATTTTTATAAAAGCGAAAATTACGACAAGTCATACGGGATGAACAAGGAAATCGTCTGAGAACTGTTTGTTTTTCCCCATCACACACGCCCTCCTCTTCTGAGGAGGGATACCATTTTCTGAACGTATCCCTATCCCTACCTCTTTTTATGCGTAAAAAAAAAACTCTGCCGTGTATTTTTTTTCGGGAATTAACTCAATCCTGCCATGTTACTCAGAAAAGCAGGATTGTTGTAGCTGTTTCCGGCGGACCAGACTCCATGGCCTTGCTCCATCTTTTGGCAGAAGTTCGTGTCCAGCTCGCCCTTGATCCTATAGCGGTTTGGGTGGATCACGGCCTGCGCCCGCAAGAGACTCCGACAGAAGAACAGACGGTTCTTGCAGCGACGGAAAAAATGCGGATCAACTGCGTCAGGCACCGGGTGGATGCTGCGTCTTACGCGAGCGAGCAGGGGATATCTCTTGAACATGCGGCCCGTGACCTCCGTTATGCTGCGTTACGAGGCACTGCTCGTGAGCTTGGGGCAGACTCTATTGCTGTGGCCCATACAGCAGATGATCAGGCAGAGGAGGTGCTGTTGCGCCTTCTGCGGGGAAGCGGTCGGGAAGGAGTCTCCGGGATGCGGATGCGGAGCAGGGATCTGATCCGGCCTTTACTCAATATTGAGAAAAAGGAGTTACTGGCTTGGTTGACTGAGCAAAACATCGCTTTTTGTTTTGACTCTTCCAACGACGATGTGCGTTTTCTGAGAAATCGGATTCGTCATCAACTCCTGCCTTTTTTGGAAGAGCATTTTGAGCAGGGGGTTAAGAAATCCCTGCGCAAGACAGCAGATAGTTTGGCGGTAGATGAAGACCTACTGGCGGCCTTAACCGCAGAGGCGGAGCAGGAGACAATCAACGAGTTATCCCCACCGGAAAAGCCAAGTCAGTCTCCGAACTCTCCGAAAATGCAGCTTCTCCGGGCTCCGTTTTGCACCCTGCATCCTGCCTTGCAGCGCCGGGTGGTTGAGCGGCTGCTTTGGAGGATAGGAGGCAGGGCCGGGTATGACCATATCCTCTTGGTGATCAAAGCTGCGGAGAGCGGCAGAACCAACAGTGAACTCCATCTTGGTCGTGGTTTGCGGGTCGGGGTTTTTCGGGATCGGTTGGAGTTTTCCTACCCTGCGGGTAAAAAGGCTTGGCGGGGGAGGTTGTTTGGGGGAAACGACGTCAAGTGAGCCGCCTCCCTGCTTAATTTATAGCATACTCAGTATAGCGTCGCCTTGATGGAGCATGGAAGGCAAGGACAATATCATGTTTTGGAATTCCTAAACTGACCAATTCCGCAGCAATATCATCTTCAGTGCTGTTATGTTGAATCCAGACCTTTCCTTGCTTAATATCAATATGCAGGGTGCAACCATGAATACGCTGATTATCATACATCCCACAGAGAAAGCTAGTTTATCCATTCTTCAATCTCCTCCTTGTCAATGTTGTAGACAGCTATTTTTATTTTCATTTCTTGAATGATTTCCCGGATAAAGGGTGTTTGAGAAAATCTCGGACTCATAGTGTTGTATTATTCGGTACTACGGCAACCGTCTCCGAGAAACAAACAACTCCACGCCCAGCAGGATCAAGGCAGCAAAGACTAACCAGGAAAACAGCTCCCGGTAGCGATCAAAATGCTTGATCTTCCGGGTGGTGGCCTCCATCGCATTGATCTCCTCGTAGATCTTTTCCAGTGACTCTGTATCCGTTGCCCGAAAATATCGCGCCCCGGTCATCTCAGCAATTTCACCCAGTGTTTTTTCATCAATATCTACCTGGGCCCGGATCATCCGCTTGCGCCCAAACTGATCTTTCACTGGCATGGGAGCTACTCCGCGTTTGCCCGCTCCAATGGTGTAGACCTTAATCTTCATGGTCTCAGCAGCCTCAGCAGCAGTCAGCGGCGCAGCCTTGCCGGAATTATTGACCCCATCAGTGAGCAGGATGACGATCCGGGACTTTGCCTCCTGATCCCGGAGCCGGTTCACACCGGCCACAATGGCAGAACCAATGGCTGTGCCGTCTTCGATCATCCCTGTTTGCAGAGAATCCAGGCGGAGCTGGAGCCAGTCATGGTCCAGGGTCAGGGGGCAGACCATGTAGGGGCGACCTGCAAAGGCAACTAAGCCGATACGATCATTGGGCCGCTCTTCAATGAATTTTTTCACCACTGCCTTGACCACGGTCAGGCGGTCCACATTCCTGCCTTTGAGTTTGAAATCCATGGCCTGCATAGAGCCAGACACATCCACGGCCAGCAGGATATCGATACCAGAGGCTTCTACTTCGGTCTTGGTATTGCCCCATTGAGGTCGGGCCATAGCCACTATCAGCAAGCCAAGGGCAGCCAGGCGAAGCCATGCAAGTATCCTGCCCGGATTAACCTTGCGGTTACCAGCAATTTCCTTGGCCACAGAGATAGAGGAGAAAACCAGGGCCGGAGCAGATCCCCGCCGACCACGTAAAAAGGCCAGAACCGGGAGGATGAGCAAGAGCCAGAGCAGCTCAGGGTGTACAAAACGCAGGCTGTCCATTATTTTTTCTTAGCCTCCATCTTGGTTGATTCAATAAAGGTACGCAGGTTGGTTACCATTTCGTTCATGGTTTCCTGGTTCAGGCCAGCCTTGGCAAATTTTACCAGATCACAATGCCGGAGCCAGGTAGTCAGGTTCGGAGTATTTTCCATCAAATTTTTCGGCATATTTCCCTGGTCTTCAGTGAGTCCATGGATAAATTCCCTGGTAGTCTGTCTGCGGGCAAAGATATGAAAACGTTCTTCTATATAGCGGCGTAAGGTCTGGTCAATCAGGGTGATAAAGGCGTTGATATCTTGCGCTTCAATCAAGGGGCCAGCCCGGTCCAGTTCGCTCAGGGCGGTTTCGTGGGCCAGAACAGCTCGCTGTTTTCGGGTTCGTTTTTTGAGAAAATAAAAAAGCAGCCCAAGCAACAGGAGTCCGATCAGGACAGCAGCAATCCACCAGAGAAAACGGTTGCTGTCCGGGATCGGGATGGGTTCCCTAATGTCGTAGAGCTGATTTTTAGTAAGAGCTGGTTCCGGGACAGTATTCTGTGGAGTTGCCGTGTTGCCCTGTACAGATTTCTGAGCAGGGTCGGCAAGAGGAGCCGTGACCTGGTCCGCAGAAACAGCAGCAGGGAGCATTACTATAACGAGAAGAATGAGCAGCAATGCTGTAGGGGCGAATCCCCGTGTTCGCCCGGAATTGAAGGATATAAGAGGGCAGGCACAGGGGCCTGCCCCTACGGTATGTGGATAGAAATTTGAACGCGAATTTTTCATCGCCCCTTCCTCCTTTCCCGTACCTTGAAAAATCCCATCAGCGGGCCAATATAAGGCTGATCCGTGGCAAGCTGGAGCAAGTCAAGGCCTGCACTGCGCACGGTATGGGCAAAGCGTTCGTTCCGATCAGCAGCCATAGCTGCATAGGCCTGTCGAACTTGAGGGTCTGTGGTATTGAGTACCAGCTGCTCTCCGGTTTCTGCATCTTCCAGGGTGATATGACCCACATCAGGCAGCTCCTGTTCCCGTGGATCAGTGACTGAGACCGTGATCAGGTCATGGCGACGTCCGGTAACAACCAGCTTGGGCCGCAGTGCAGCCAGGGAATCATCATAATCGCCAGGCAGGCAAAAGTCGGAGAGGAGAAAGGTCACGCATTTTCGTTTAGCCACCCGATTAACAAAGTTCAAGGCTTCGGGGATGTTCGTACCTTTATTTTTGGGCTGAAAAAAGAGGATTTCCCGGATGACCCGGAGGATATGCTTGCGTCCTTTATCCGGCGGTATAAAAAGTTCAACAAAATCGGAGAACAGGATCAGGCCTACTTTGTCGTTATTGCGCACCGCAGAAAAGGCCAGGACCGAGCCTAGTTCAGCCATCATCTCCCGCTTGGATTGCTCGTTTGAGCCGAATCCACCAGAGCCGCTGATATCAATCATCAGCATGATAGTCAGCTCCCGTTCCTCAGTGAATTTCTTTACATGGGGCACTCCGGTGCGGGCGGTCACGTTCCAGTCAATGGTGCGGATTTCATCACCAGGCACGTATTCACGGACCTCATCAAAGTTCATGCCCTGGCCTTTAAAGACCGAGTGGTAGCTCCCGGCCAGGGTGTCGTCCACCATGCGGCGGGTCCGCACTTCAACCCGGCGGACTTTTTTCAGGATCTCTTTGGTTATTGCTTTTTCCATGTATCTTGGCTGCTACTTGAGTATTTTTTTGCTGTCGAGCAAGATGATTGGGTTATAGATGCCCTGGAAGAACATTGATTATGGATTAGTCATCTTATTTGGACTCTTGGCTGTCTTTCCAGCACCGCTTTTCAGAAAAGGAATCTTCAGATCATAACCTTTTGAGAGGTACAGCATCAATAGCCGAACTATAATGTCGATAAAATTTGAAACCACAGGAAGGTGAAATGTTTTAACAGCCCGGAGTTCTGCTATGTAGGTTTCTGGCAGCGAATGTTCTGTGGCTCCCTTGATAAGCTTATTCATATACCGCTGTGAGGGGTTTCTTCCTGGACATGAGTGACGACTGATATAGGTGAAACAGGTTTTCATTCCGAGTCCGTCAACAGGCACCTCAAATTCTTCAATATCATATCCAGCATTTTCTGTTTTGTGCAGCTGTTCTGCATCCTGCGGTGTCAGTTCGTACAGTACCCCATAAACCCGGGCACCAGTTTTTTTCCTTAATGAGGCAAAACAAGGTTCTATATATTGGATCCCTTGCTGGTCAAAGACAAGTTCGTAATCTCTCAGTATAACGTTGTATTTCTGAATCGGGTTCATTTTTCTTCTGCCGATAAAAACCTCGGTGCTCATGTTTGAACCGTAGGCGAAATAATACAAACTATCCTGTTGTAACATATAAAGCTGTTCAGTTTTTCACCACTGCAAAGGGCGGTTTTATTGTATCAAGACAGTAGCAGGTTATCAGGTAGAGAAGGCGGCAAATAACAGCAGGCCTTCAAACACACCGGTAATAGTAGTTCCCAGTAAAAAGGCGGTTCCATACCCTAACGAACCGTATCCGACATTGATATACAGCACCTGGTGAGCAACACGGGCGAGTGCGTAGATACAGATAAGAATGAATGCAGGGAGA
Organism: Candidatus Electrothrix sp.; assembly: GCF_052785085.1. Lineage (NCBI taxonomy): Bacteria > Pseudomonadati > Thermodesulfobacteriota > Desulfobulbia > Desulfobulbales > Desulfobulbaceae > Candidatus Electrothrix > Candidatus Electrothrix sp. The sequence continues at coordinate 32,958 of NZ_JALAAI010000018.1, read as the reverse complement.
GGAAAACATAAAGACACCAGTACAGCATTAACACCTATCGGCGCAGCATTTTCCACAAAGTTTTCCATGCTGCGGTTTGCTCTGTTATATCGTCCAGTTTGTCCTTCCATATTCATGACAACAGCACCGGAAGTCCCATTGCCCAGCACTTTAAATATTTTCATATTCGCACGCAGATTGCCAGAATCAGGATGCATAACCTTTTCCTTTTCTAATAGGGGAAACAGATTGAGAAAGGCAGATAAGCGGGAGAACACAAAAGCTGTGAGCAGTACCCATTGTCCACTGACTGGAAACATAGCTGAAATGTTTTGGCGGTAGTATGCCGTATCTCCCAGCGAGAAAATCAGAAAAGCTATAGGTAATCCTAGTGCTAAAGGGGTAAAGAAACCTCCCAGAAAATTTCGCCACCCGAATATTTTGCCTTGACGGATTTCTGATTCATCCAAAAGCGGCATGCCGTCAGGGCCAAGGCTGGATGTGTCTTTGGTGCTCAATTACTGATCCTCTTTAATACAATGGTATCCCGCTCTAGAAAAACACCCCTCTAGGGATGGATAGCCACTTTTTTAGTGACTTGCCAGCTTGGGATTACGGAACAGGGACGGTATCCAGCAGGCGTTGAATAATCTCCTCGCTGGTCACCCCTTCAGCCTCAGCCTCATAGCTGATGCGCAGGCGATGGCGCATCACATCCGGAGCGCAGTTCTTGATATCATCCGGGATTACATAACCGCGTCCGTTGAGATAGGCCAGAGCACGGGCGGCAGCCTTGAGATTGATGGTGGCCCTGGGCGAGGCCCCGGTCTCAATATAGTCTTTCAGTTCCGGGCTGATGCTTCCTGCATCACGAGTGGCAAAGACCAGATCCACAATATACTCCTTGATGCGATCATCAAGATAAATAGTATCCACCACCTTGCGGGCTCCCAGGATATCTTTCGGGGAGATGAGGGGCTGGACAGAGAGCTTGGAATCGGTATGCTCCACCATGTCCAGGATCTGGCGTTCCTGCTCACGGGTAGGGTAGTCCACCACCACCTTGAGCATGAAACGATCCACCTGGGCCTCGGGCAGGGGATAGGTGCCTTCCTGTTCAATGGGGTTCTGGGTTGCTAAAACCAGAAAAAGCTCAGGCAGGGCAAAGGTGGTTTCACCAATGGTGATCTGCTGCTCCTGCATGGCCTCCAGCATGGCTGACTGGACCTTGGATGGAGCACGGTTGATCTCATCCGCCAGAATAATGGAAGAAAAGATCGGCCCCTGCTTGACCTCAAAGGAGGTGTTTTGCGGGTTATAGATCTCAGTGCCCATGATGTCCGCAGGCAGCATATCCGGGGTGAATTGAATCCGGCGAAAATCTGTGGATACTGCCGCAGCCAGGGTTTTGACCGCCAGGGTTTTGGCCAGCCCTGGCAGACCTTCCAGCAGGATATGACCACCAGAGAGCAGGCCGATGAGCAGGCGTTCCACCAGCCGTTCCTGACCAATAATATTCTTCCCAACCTCCCGTTGGATCAGGCCCACCCAGGCAGAACTGTTCTGAACAGCCTTGTTGATTTCCTGGACAGATTGTTCCGGTGCAGGATCAGGAGTGTTGGTTGGTTCTGCTGTGGCCGGAGGAACCGGCGGTGTTTCAATGGATGGGTTCATATTGTATCTCCTTTCCGGGATGGTTGTGCATGGTTGCTGTAAGGGGCCGAATCTCTGTGTTCGCCCTGTTGTGCCGGGCAGACACGCAGGGCTGCCCCTGCATATTTTGTGCTGCCCTTGGTCAGGTATTTATTCAAGTAATATATCGTAATGATTGATTGTGAAAAGTCAAGACTGTATTGATTATGCTAATGAAAGAACCTTGAAGTTAGGATCATGTTCTCTATATTATCGCCTGGGACGCTTTGGACAAAGTGAAAATTGGAAAAAGGGGAGGGGGGAAGGCTTTTGGTAACGAGCTTGCGGAATGTTGTCCTTTTTTGTACAGTTATTGATAGAAATTGTTAATGATTGAGAAGGATCTTTATCTCCTTTAGAGCCGAGGAATAAAAAAAAAACAATGAAAGTCGCAAATCCCCTCTACGATGTCGTGTTCAAATACCTGATGCAGGATATGCGGGTTGCCAAGCTGGTCATATCCAACATTATTGAACAGGAAATAGAATCCCTTGATTTCGCCTTTACAGAGTTGAACAGAAAACTTCCTGACGGCGGCCTGACAGTATTGCGGATTGATTTCGCAGCAAAGATACGGGAACCGGACGGGCAGCAGGCTGGTTCTCATTGAGTTGCAAAAGGCCAAATTCCCCACGGATATAACCCGTTTTCGGAAGTATCTGGGGAAACAGTATCTGGAAGAGTCCAATATCCACCTGGATGAAAAAACCGGAAAGAAGAAGGCACTGCCCATTATAAGCATTTATATTCTCGGACACAACCTGGAGTATAATGACAGCCCGGTTATCCATGTGAAAAGAGATTATTATGACCATGCCACCAAGGAGAAACTGATCCGAAAAGAGGAATTCATAGAAAGTCTCACCCATGACAGTTATATTATCCAGGTGCCGAGGTTGCGGAGAAAACATCGCAATAAACTGGAAACACTGTTGAGTATCTTTGATCAGAGCAATGCCAGTAAAGAGAGTAAACATTTTCTTGATGTCCTGGAATCCTCGTTTCCAGATGAATTCAAGGTTATTATCAGACGACTGCACAAGGCTTCCGCCAGCAAAGAGCTTTGTGAAGATATGAATATGGAGGATGAGATCTTGGAAGAATTAGCAACTCAGGAGCGGCTCATAGCGTACGAAAGGGCGGAAAAAGAGAAAGCGAAAGTGGAAAAAAGGGAAGCAGAAGAGGGAAAAGAAAAAGCAGAAGCGGAAAAAGAGAGAGTTGAAGCGGAAAAAGTCAGGCTTGAAAAACTATTGAAACAAGCAGGTATTGAGTTTTAAGGTTACCAAGGCAAGCCGGTTTTTTTGATGCGGGGGCGCATCCTACTGAGTAGTATATTATTTAGTATCAAACCGTTATATTCGAAAAAAATAATGGAAGAACCTATGAAAACACTTGTTTTTGACAGTCACCTCCTGCCTGACGGTCACCTGTCCTGCCCGAAAGAATTCGCCCGCAAGAAAAATGTGCAGTTTAAAGTGCTTGTGGTTTTCGAGGAAACGGAACGCCAAGCCTCGGACCAAGAGCTTGAACAGGCCGCAATTCAGGATACCGGTGACGAATTTTTATCGCAGAACGAGCTTGATTACTATTTATCATTGGATGAGGACGTATGAAAGCATTTCAGCGCGGACAACTCTGGTTGGTCAACTTCGAGCCGAGTTTTGGACATGAGTACAAAAAAATTCGCCCCGGTCTTATTATTCAACAGAACCGCTATATTCACAAAACAAGCCTGTTGACTGTCATTCCTCTCTCCTCTCAGTTAGGCAAGCTCAAAGTCCTTGATATTCTGGTTCCGAAAGATGCAAAAAATCGCCTCATGAAAGATTCATTGCTGAAAACGAGTCAGGTCAGCTCCTTTGACAAACGACGATTTGTTAAATATATCGGTACGCTTAACAAAAATCTTATGCAGGAAATTGATACAGAGCTGCAACGTTTTCTTTTTGGTGAAGAATCAACACCCCTGTCCTGACAGGACTGTATATATCAGCGCAGGGGAACGCCCTGAGTAATCCTCCACCTTTTAACTTAACATATAACCTTTTCAGGCAATTCTGAGCAATAAAACAATGAAAGTCGCAAATCCCCTCTACGATGTCGTGTTCAAATACCTGATGCAGGATATGCGGGTTGCCAAGCTGGTCATATCCAACATTATTGAACAGGAAATAGAATCCCTTGATTTCGCCTTTACAGAGTTGAACAGAAAACTTCCTGACGGCGGCCTGACAGTATTGCGGATTGATTTCGCAGCAAAGATACGGGAACCGGACGGGCAGCAGGCTGGTTCTCATTGAGTTGCAAAAGGCCAAATTCCCCACGGATATAACCCGTTTTCGGAAGTATCTGGGGAAACAGTATCTGGAAGAGTCCAATATCCACCTGGATGAAAAAACCGGAAAGAAGAAGGCACTGCCCATTATAAGCATTTATATTCTCGGACACAACCTGGAGTATAATGACAGCCCGGTTATCCATGTGAAAAGAGATTATTATGACCATGCCACCAAGGAGAAACTGATCCGAAAAGAGGAATTCATAGAAAGTCTCACCCATGACAGTTATATTATCCAGGTGCCGAGGTTGCGGAGAAAACATCGCAATAAACTGGAAACACTGTTGAGTATCTTTGATCAGAGCAATGCCAGTAAAGAGAGTAAACATTTTCTTGATGTCCTGGAATCCTCGTTTCCAGATGAATTCAAGGTTATTATCAGACGACTGCACAAGGCTTCCGCCAGCAAAGAGCTTTGTGAAGATATGAATATGGAGGATGAAATCTTGGAAGAATTAGCGACCCAGGAGCGGCTCATAGCGTACGAAAGGGCGGAAAAAGAGAAAGCGAAAGTGGAAAAAAGGAAAGCAGAAGAGGGAAAAGAAAAGGCAGAAGCGGAAAAAGCCAGGCTTGAAAAACTATTGAAACAAGCGGGTATTGAGTATTGAGTGCCCGCCGTTAAAACAGCGGGATCCTTTCTGCCGTCCCTCCGGGATTCTTGTCCCAGCAGGACATCCGATCATAGCCCAGTGATTTATCGCTGAGCAGAAAAGCCCCCAACAAAGCTGTATATCAAGCAGGCAAGCGATACCTTCAGCACAGCAAAGACAATGCGGCCTTTGTTCTTCCTATGAAACAGACTGGAAAAAAGATGGAACAGGGGAACAAAACCACAAAGGAGCGGTGCAAAACGGCAAATCAGTCCGGCAAAATCATACAGAAGCACGGAAAAATGACAAAGGAGCGGTGAAAAATCGTTCAGGAGCGCGGAAAAATGACCGAGGAGCAGAGAAAAACCGTTCAGAAGCATGGAAAGATCATCAAGGAGCACTCCTTTGTTGTTTTCCCACCCTGCGCAGCCGCATCGCAGGCCTGCTCCCTTGGTTTGCCCTTTTGCTGAATCATTGAAACGGAGAGACAAGGGGATGAACTCTACCGTAATTCGGCAATACCATGCCCCAACGGGGCTACTATACCCAGCCCAGGGTATCACCCTGGGTATGTAATGAATTCATTCCTAACACCTATTATGCCAAAATACTTCAACACCACCGGCCCCTGCTTCCCTCGCCTGCATTACATGCTGCCACCCAAGGACCGCCTGATCGGTGCCAGTCTGGACCGCTATATCCGGGATGAACTCTACTGGGTTCTGCATGCGCCCCGCCAGACCGGCAAGACCACCTTTCTCCAATCCTGGATGCACGAGATCAACGCCGGAACCGAGGCCGTGGCCTGCTATGTCAGTCTGGAGCGCTGCCAGGAGATTACGGAAAGAGATCAGGCTATGCCGCTGATGGTGGATGCTATCCAGAAATCAGCCAAAACCTTTGGTCTGCCTGTTCCTGAGTACCCCCAGCAGGCCTCCCCAGGCAGTTATCTGTCTGTTATCTTGAGCCGCTGGGCAGAACAGGTCGCTCCCAGAAAATTAGTTGTCCTGTTCGACGAGGTTGATGTGGTTTCCGGGTCAGCTATGGTCAGTTTCCTCCGTCAGCTGCGCGGCGGCTTTGCCCAGCGCGGAGTCGGTGAATTTCCTGTCTCAATAGCCCTTGTGGGTATGCGCGACCTGCGGGATTATCTGGTCACCAGCAAGGACGGTCAGGTTCTTAATCCGGGGAGTCCGTTTAACATAAAACATGATTCTGCTACCTTGGGTAATTTCAGCCTGGACGATCTTGCCGTCCTGACATCCCAGCATACGCAGGCAACCGGACAGGAGTTCACCCCGGAGGCCCTGGACCGGATCTGGGCCTGTTCTTCTGGTCAGCCTTGGCTGGTCAATGCCCTCTGTGAGCAGATCGTCTATCGGATTATTTCCGACGCACAGACAGCTGTGCAGTCGGAACATGTGGATCAGGCACGGGAGCGGCTTATCGCCTCGCGGGCTACCCATATTGATTCCCTGGCTGAACGTCTTAAAGAAGAGCGGGTACGTCGGGTAATCCAGCCCATGATCACCGGCCATGCTGATCCGACTCTGGGACGTTCTGACCGCGACGTGGAGTTCTGTCTGGACCTGGGGCTGATTGCCTGGCAAGGCTCCCTGGTTATTGCCAATGCCATCTATCGTGAGGTTATTGCCCGTTACCTCAGCCAGAACTATCAGGACAATATCCCGGCCCCGGAATTTGCCTGGCAGCGGGATGACGGCACCCTGGATATGGATGCGCTCATGGAGGAGTTTCAGCGCTTTTGGGCCTGGAACTCCGAAATCTGGGAGGAAAAGGCGGATTATACCGAGGCCTTTCCCCATCTCCTGCTCATGGCCTTTTTCCAGCGTATTATCAACGGCGGCGGCTCAGTGGATCGGGAATACGCGGCCGGCCGGGGCCGGATGGATCTGCTGATCCGCTTTAACGGTGGTATTAACCTGATAGAGGTCAAGCTGGTTCATCCCCGCATGGGCAAAGAGGCCACCCGTGATCAGGGGCTGGTCCAGGTTGAGCGCTATGCTGATCAGACCTCGCCCCATACCTGCCACTTGGTCATCTTTGACCGTCGCCCTGAGCAGCGCGATAAAAGCTGGGAGGAACGGATTGGTCAAGAGACCTGCACGACCTCCACTGGGCGTTCTGTGGAGGTGATTTGGTGTTGAATCAACAAAAAATCTTCAGCGTCTCTGAACTGACCCGTTCCATCAAATCCATGCTGGAGGGCCGTTTTTCCTTTATCAGTGTTGCTGGTGAGATCTCCGGCCTCCGGCGACCAGCCTCTGGTCATATGTACTTTACCCTCAAGGACGACCAGGCTCAGATCAAGGCTGTGCTCTTTAAGATGCAGCAGCGCTATCTTTCTCAGCAGCCCAAGGACGGCGATATGGTGGTTTGCCTGGGCAGGGTTTCGGTATATGAACCCAGGGGTGATTACCAGCTCATCATTGATAGCCTGGATTACCACGGGGAAGGGGCCTTGCAGCTGGCCTTTGAGCAGCTGAAAAAACGGCTGGATGCAGAAGGTCTCTTTGATCAGGAACTGAAAAAACCGATCCCGCCTTTGCCCGAGCATCTGGTTCTGGTGACCTCACCTTCCGGGGCTGCAGTCCATGATTTCATTCGCATTGCTCAAAAGAGATACCCCCAGGTGCGGATTTCAGTCTATCCGGCAGCGGTGCAGGGCGAGCAGGCAGCAAAAGAGCTGTGTCTGGCTGTGTCGGAGATTAATCTTGAGCAGAAAGCTGGCCGATTGGCAGCAGATGCGATTATTCTGTGCCGGGGCGGTGGCTCTGCTGAGGATTTGCAGGCCTTTAATAATGAGGAGTTGGCCTGGGAGATCTACAGGTCAACCATCCCGGTGGTCAGTGCTGTAGGCCATGAAATTGATTTCACCATTGCTGACCTGGTGGCCGATCTTCGTGCTCCTACGCCCTCTGGGGCGGCTGAGATGCTCTTGCCTGATGGTCAGGCCCTGCGGGAACATGTTGCAGATTTATCGCACAGGATGCAACGAACTATGCAGGAAAGATTGAATCGCCATCAAGAGCGGATACGGCTGTACCGGCAAAAGCTCAGTGGAGCGGCCCAGCCTGTGGATACCCTGCTGCTTCGCATGGATCATATGACGGAAAATATGGAGCATGCTATGCAGGCCAAGTTGGCTGCTTGCCAGGCCCGGCTGGATCGGGCAGAGAATCGACTTAAACGTAATAATCCTTTGCTGGTGCTCAATCTCTATCAGCAGCGGATTAAGGAGATGCAACGGCGGCTCCATCGGATCGGTACCCGGCTCATTAACGATAAGGAGCAAGAACTTATCCAGGCCGCAGGGATTTTGGAAGCGGTCAGCCCTTTATCTACCCTGGCCCGTGGCTATGCTGTGGCCCGGAAAGGGACTGGTCGTCGCAAGGTCATTACCAGCCCTGCGCAGGTTCAGATTGGGGAGGCTATTGAGGTCTTGCTTCATCAGGGATGGCTGGAATGTGAGGTGACGCAGGTTGAACTGAGTTCAGATGACTTGTAAGGATTAAAGGTAACCATTAGTACAATATATTGTTTCGTTTATCATATTGACCATTCCACCCAACTCGAACTGCTTCAGGCGTTGGAGGGCTTTGCTTCATACTGCGCAATATTTCGTTCACTAAAATCAATCCGTAGCCTGATGAGAATAACTTCGGGGGAAGGGCAACAAAATATGATGACAGCAGCCTGTCTCTAAGGCTAATATATCAGTCTCAGTGAACAGACAATATCATATGTAGAAATAATAAAGAATCCACCCCCAGAGAAGGTTGGGTTCTATGACGTAGTACAATCCAATCGTTCAGACCTGTTCTGTGCGTTGACAACTATGTGCGATCAAAAACAATTTATTAGTGGCTTGAATAAGCTCGGCCTTCCCCTGTCTCAACAACAGCTGGAGAACATCCTCCTCTATTGCCAGGAACTCCAAAAATGGAACAGGCGGGTCAACCTGATTGCCCGTAACACCAGTTCCATTGATATCGTGGAAAAGCATTTTCTTGATTCCCTGACCCTGATGCCGGTGATTCAGCAGTACGGTTTGGAGCAGAAGGATCATGCAGAACATACAGATCATACCACAGAAACTACTCTGCTGGATGTCGGTACAGGTGCTGGATTTCCAGGCCTGGTACTTGCAATAGCTCTGCCAGAGCTGTCTGTAACCTTGGTTGAACCTCGTCAGAAACGGGTTTCTTTTCTCCGCCACATTATCAGAACTCTGGGGCTGGCCAATGTGCAGGTTAAGGACCAACGAATTGAGCCAGGCCAGGGGTGGGAAGGGCCAGTACCCAGCTTTATTACCAGTCGGGCCGTGGCAGCAGCAGATATTTTTCTTCCCATGATAGAGGTGATTGCTGCTGAAAAGACCGTGGTTATTATGATGGGTGTGGAGGAGATCTCGTCTAAGGAAAAGAAAGATCTGCATACTACAGGCTGGCACTCCCTGGAAGAGCCGGAATTTCAACTTCCTTTTTCTCAACACCCAAGAGTCTTGACCTTGTTACAAAAGCTTGCATAATTCTGTTGTGCAAGAACGATTTCGTGCTTTTTCTTGGGCAAAAGATGGCAAAAAAAAAAAAATTCTGGTAGGGTTTCGCCCTATTTGACGCATAATCATTTAAATTTGCTGTCCTCTCTTTTTGAGGGAAGGGCAGAGTATTGAGCAAGCCTGGGGATGAGAAGAAAATCCTTGGACAATAACGAGATATTATGAGCAAGAAAGTAGCAGTACTGGCCGGAGATGGGATCGGCCCGGAGGTAATGGCAGAGGCTATTAAGGTTCTGGATGCAGCCCAGGTCAGGTTTGGCTTTTCGTTGGAATATGAGGCCGCAGATGTAGGCGGTCTTGCCATTGACAATCATGGACAGGCCTTGCCCCAGTCCACCCTGGATACCTGTGAAGCTGCGGATGCCATTCTTTTTGGTTCTGTGGGTGGACCTAAATGGGAAAGTCTGTCCTCGGCAGAGCAACCGGAACGGGCTGCCCTCTTGCCCCTGCGCAAGCATTTTGACCTGTTTTGCAACCTGCGTCCGGCCCGGGTGTTTCCTTCTCTGGCAGCTGCCTGTCCCCTGCGCCCGGATATCGTAGGTGGGGGATTTGATATTCTGGTGGTCCGTGAATTGACCTCGGGCATCTATTTTGGTACCCCTAAGGGGAGAGAAGGCAGTGGCGCTGATGAGATGGCCTATGATACTATGGTTTATAAGCGTTCCGAGATTGAGCGGATTGCCCGCATGGCCTTTGAGGCGGCACGGGTACGGGGTAAAAAAGTGACCTCTGTGGATAAGGCCAATGTCCTGACCACCATGGTGCTGTGGCGTGAGGTGGTCATGGAAGTGGCTGCCGATTACCCGGATGTGGAACTCAAACATATCTATGTGGATAATGCCACCATGCAGCTGGTCCGCTGGCCTCAGCAGTTTGATGTTATGCTTTGCGGGAATATGTTTGGTGATATCATCTCGGATGAGGCAGCTATGCTCACTGGCTCTATGGGGATGTTGGCCTCTGCCAGCCTGAATGCAGATAATTTTGGTCTTTTTGAACCAGCAGGAGGCTCTGCCCCGGATATTGCTGGTCAGGGAATTGCCAATCCCATAGCTCAAATCCTGTCCGCAGCTATGATGCTCCGTTACAGCCTGGACCAGGATGCAGCAGCCACAGCTATAGAAAATGCAGTATCTGCTGCTTTGGATAAGGGTGTCATGACCGCTGATATTGCCACAGAGGGGTGTACCCCGGTTAATACCAAGGAAATGGGCGACGCCGTTATTGCGGCATTAGCATGATGGTGGTTAAGATTGAGAGGAGTGTGCTATGCAGTCAATTGTACTTGAAATTCCAGAGAATATCGCTGCTCAGTTAAAGCTTCCTCCGAAACGGGCAAAGCGGATGCTTATGGAAGAACTTGTTGTACGTCTTTACGAGCAGGGAATAATCACTGCTGCTCAGGGAAGTGGGTTGCTGAACATGAAACGTTTAGCGTTTGAGCAGTTTCTGGCCTCTCATCAAATTGCTATTCACAGTGCGCCGGAAGAGCTTGCAGCAGACATCATGCAGTTGGAACGTATTGTATGATCGTCAGCAACACTACTCCGTTAAGCAATTTTCTCCATCTGGAACGAATGGATATTCTTCAGCAGTTCTTTAAAGAAATCCACATACCTTTTGCTGTAAAAAAGGAAATTGAAGAATGTTTTCAAGATAACATACAGTGGATATAATGTCTTGACGACCGTTTTATTCGCGTTCATCGTATCAGCTCTTCTTTTAAGCTGAATGATTCGTTTCATTTTTTACATCAGGGTGAAGCTGAAGCCCTGAGTTTCTGCCTTGAGCGGAATGCAAAGCTTTGCCTGTTGGATGACAAAGATGCCAGAACCGTAGCAGCATTGCATCGTATCAATATGACAGGGACGTTAGGTCTTTTGCTTAAGGCGAAAAAAGAAGGTATTCTTCCAGTTGTGCAGCCGTTAATGGATACTTTGCGAGAGCAGTATTCATTTTGGATAAGTGAGAAAATGTATCAGCATGTCCTTTGCCTTGCCGATGAAATAGCAAGCTGAAATCATGTTCAATATATTTACCAAGTAGAACAATGACCAGACGAGAAAATATTTTTCTGATTGCGACTCAGGATACCATCCCTTTGGCAGATAAGGTGGCTGCGGAATTAAAGGTTGTTCGTACTCCGATGATCCGCAAACAGTTTGCTGATGGTGAGATCTATCATGCCTTTCCCTGCGATGTCTCAGGCCGGGATATTATTATTATTGCTGCAACCCATACTGACGCCGCTAATCAGGAGCTGATTGATCTGATTGCTGGCGGGCGTTACTGGAATGCCCGGAGCGTGAATGTGGTGATCCCCTATCTCGGGTATTCCACTATGGAACGCTCTAAGCCCGAGTCCGGCGAGATTCCCAAGGGAATTACCCGCACCCGCCAGATTTTCCGTACCCGTCCCAATTACGTGGCTTTTGTTGATCTTCATTCTGAGGCTGTACTCCATGCCCATTCCGGTGAGGTGCGTACCCGCCATCTTTGGACAGAGACCCTGGCAGCAGAGAAAATTCGCGATATTGACCTCAAGGATTACGTGCTGGTATCCCCGGATTACGGTTTCAGTAAACGGGTGGCCCTGTTAGCTGGTATCCTTAAATGTCCTCATACAGCCGCCAATAAGGATCGTTATGATGTGGACAAAACCATTGTCAGCCAGTTGTCCAGTGCTGTTAAGGGGAAAACTGCTATTATCTGCGATGATATGATCCGGACTGGTGGCTCCATGACCCAGACAGCAGATCGTTGCTATGAGGCCGGGGCTGTGGATGTGATGGTTATGGCCACCCATCTGATCCTTTCAGGGGGGGCTCGCGAGCGCTTCAAAGAAAAGGGAATAAACCGAATCATCGGGGCAGACACCTTTCCTGGTATCAAAAAAGATGATTTACTGGAAGTCTACTCTGTGGCTCCAATTATTGCTTCAGAGCTGGTTCATTATTTACGGATTGTCTGAGGGGTGAAGCAGACTGAGGTGGTTTTTAACAAGGTTGAGTATATTAATAATTCGGTGGTATGATTCCACCGCAGACATCAGGAAATTGCAATGAAAAAAGTAGGTATAATTGGTTGGCGTGGCATGGTTGGATCTGTGTTGATGGAGCGCATGCATGAGGAGAAAGATTTTGATGATATTGAACCCTTATTCTTCTCTACGTCTCAGGCAGGTCAGGATGGCCCGGAAATTAACGATACCACCTATCAGCTGCTTGATGCCCATGATGTGAACCTGCTTAAGGAAACTGATATCCTGCTTTCCTGTCAAGGCGGCAGCTACACCTCAAAGGTTCATCCCAAACTGCGGGCTGAAGGCTGGCAAGGCTACTGGATTGATGCAGCCTCCACCCTGCGTATGGATGAGAATGCCATTATTGTGTTGGATCCGGTGAACCGCAAGGTTATTGATCAGGGCCTGACTGATGGAATCAAGGATTATGTGGGTGGAAACTGCACAGTCTCTCTGATGCTCATGGCCTTGGGTGGTCTGTTTGAAAAAGGTTGGGTGGAATGGATTACCTCCCAGACCTATCAGGCTGCTTCCGGTGCCGGTGCTAAGAATATGATTGAGCTGGTGGAGCAGATGCGGCTGATAGGCGAGAATGCCCAGAACGTGCTGGATGATAGAGAAGGTGCTTTGGTCATTGATAAAAACGTTACCAAAACTATCCAGAGTCCTCGTTTTTTGACCAAAAATTTTGGTGCGCCTTTGGCAGCCAGCCTGATTCCCTGGATTGATCAGGCCATGGAGAACGGTCAGACCCGTGAAGAATGGAAGGGTGTGAGTGAAACCAATAAGATTTTGGGTTACTCTGCTGATAATCAGATACCCATTGATGGTTGCTGTGTCCGGGTGGGGTCCATGCGCTGTCATAGCCAGGCCTTCACTATCAAATTGAACAAGGATATCCCCTTAGCAGATATTGAAGAGGCCATTGCCAGCCATAATGAATGGGCGTTCCTGGTAGCAAACACCAAAGAAGAAAGTGTGAACAAACTTACCCCGGCCCGTGTTACCCGAACCCTGGATATCCCGGTGGGCCGTTTGCGCAAAATGAATCTGGGGGATGAATATCTTAGCGCCTTCAGCGTTGGTGACCAGCTGCTCTGGGGTGCTGCAGAACCGCTTCGTCGGATGTTGCGGATTGCTTTGGAGCATCTTGGGTGAGAGATATTTATTATCGGGGAGATTGTCTCACGTTGCATACAAGGGTCATATACAGGGGATAACAGCGTAGTTGGGGGGAATGTAGTATGGCGTTCAGTCAGTTTAAGAGTGAAATAGAGGTGGCCAGAAGGTTCAACCTGAAAACAGATAGCAAGCCCTTTGTCCAAACATTGCCTCTCAAAGATATACCGCAATACAAGCTTGAAGAAATAAAGGAAAACTTCAAGGATCCTTTGAGTTTTCTTTCAGAAGCAGCCACCTGTGAGGATATTATCAAGCCGATATTGAAGGTACTTGATAAGCGTTATCCTGATTTCCGGGTTTGGTCTCATGTAAACTACAGTGTGGATCCAGAGAAGGATCTTGCCGGAACACCGGATTTTCTGATCGCCCGAACAACGCAGATACGTGGTGAGCTTGGGATTCCTCCCCTTTGTGTGGTTGAAGCAAAAAAGGCTGACTGGGACCAAGGCTGGGCCCAGGCCCTGGCCGAGATGTATGCCGCATCAGTTCAAGGGGCAACAATGTGCTACGCAGCTGTTACCACCGGTGTTGAATGGCAGTTCGGACAGTTTGACAGAGAGGCTGCTTTGTTTATAAAGCAGATGAGTAAACTGTCTGTGTTGGATGATAATGATGAGCCAGGTAATCTTCAGAAGTTATTTGATACCTTGAATTGGTTGTTTGATAAGGCACATCAGGTGAAAATTATTTGAATGCATGCAATCATCGGAATGTAACAGGCGATTAACAGGCGATAAGGGATACGCAATATGACCATAGAATTTTACGACACCACCCTCCGGGATGGAACCCAGGCTGAGAATTTTAACCTGTCAGTGGATGATAAGATCAAAATTACCAAGCAATTGGACAAGCTGGGAATTGATTTTATCGAAGGCGGCTGGCCTGGTTCCAATCCCCAGTCTGTGGAATATTTTAAAAAAATGAAGGGCGTGGAATTGCACCATGCCCGCCTTTCTGCTTTTGGTGCGACCCGCCATTTTCAGAATCCTGCTGATAAAGACCCCAATCTTCAGGCTCTGCTGGATGCCAAAACTCCAGCCATCACCATCTTTGGCAAGAGCTGGGATATCCATGTCCATGATGCTCTGCGTATTGAGCTGGACGATAACCTTTTGATCATTGAAGATTCTCTGGCCTATCTCCGACCCCATGTCAAGCATTTGATCTATGATGCTGAGCATTTTTTTGACGGCTTTAAGAATAACCGGGAATACTGCCTGGCCACCTTGGGTCGGGCCATCAAGGGCGGGGCTGAAACCTTGGCCCTTTGCGATACCAACGGTGGTACCTTGCCCCATGAAATCCCTCCCATCATTGAACGGGTCAAGCAGTTCCTGGAAGAGCAGGGCAGCACAGCCAGGATTGGGATCCATCCCCATAATGACTCTGATACCGCAGTGGCCAATGCCTTGCTCGGGGTTTCCTTGGGCTGTACCCAAGTTCAGGGTACCATTAACGGCTATGGTGAGCGTTGCGGCAATGGCAACCTGACCTCTATTATTCCGGCAGTGATTACCAAAATGGGTCTTGGAGCTGAGGTGGGTAAACATATTGATAAGTTGTATTCTACCTCCCGACTGATCAATGAGCTGGCTAACTTGCCCCATAATCGCTATCAGCCCTATGTGGGAGAATCAGCTTTTGCCCATAAAGGTGGCATTCATGTCAGTGCAGTCCAGCGTAATCCTCTGACCTATGAGCATATTGAGCCGGAAAAAGTGGGAAATACCCGCCGGATTCTGATCTCTGATCAGGCTGGCAAATCCAATGTCCTCCATAAAGCGGTTAAGTTTGGTCTGAATCTCACTGCTGATGACCCTGCAATGGCCAAGATTGTCCAGGAACTTAAAGAGCTGGAGAATCAGGGCTTTCAGTACGAGGGGGCTGAGGCCAGCTTTGAGCTGCTTATGCGGCGAGCTATGGAATTGAAACCCCAATTTTTCACCCTGGAGGGCTTTCGGGTGATGAATAATAAGTATCGGATGGATGCGGACACGCTCACGGAAGCAACTATCAGGCTTTCTGTGAATGGTCAGGAGGCCCATACAGCCTCTTTGGGTGCTGGCCCGGTCAATGCTCTGGATAAGGCCATGCGCAAGGCTTTGCTTTGGTTTTATCCTCGGTTAGAGGAAATGGAGCTGGTTGATTATAAGGTACGGGTACTTTCCGGTGAGCACGGAACTGGTGCTAAGGTACGGGTACTGGTGGATAGCCAGGATGGTACAACTCAGTGGAGCACAGTGGGTGTTTCTTTTAACATTATTGAGGCAAGTTGGCAGGCCCTTGAGGATGCAGTGAATTATAAGCTGATGAAAGATGCGCAGAAAGAGGAGGAACATGAATAGAATATTTTTTGCAGTTGCCTTGCTCTGCCTGAGCCTGCTTATCACAGCCTGCGACCAACAGGGCCAACAAAACCAGGGACAGCAGCAAGCTCAAGAAAGTCAGAAACCACAGGCGCCGATAACCCGGACTATACCGATGCAACCCGATGGTCCGCCAGTGAAAGGGAATTATGCCCCGGACTTTACCCTGACTGACCTTGAAGGCAGAACCTGGACCCTGTCTGAACTCAAAGGCCAGGTGGTGTTTATCAATTTCTGGGCAACCTGGTGTCCTCCCTGTATCAGTGAAATGCCTTCTATGCAGAATCTGTACGATACCCTGCCCAAGAATCAGTTTAAAATGCTGGCTCTCCTGTACAGTGATGAAGCTGGTAATGCGGAACAATTTGTCGAGAAGCTTGATATCAGCCTGCCGGTTTTGGTGGATGAAGGTAACAGGGTAGGCATGCAGTACGGGCTCACAGGGGTGCCGGAAACCTTTATTCTGGATAAGGAGGGGATTATCCGGGAAACCGTGAAAGGGCCAGCAGAATGGGATTCTGCTGAGGTCATCCATATGCTCAGGGGATATATTGATCAGTAATGTGTAAGGGCAGATCCTCGTATCTGTCCTACACAGAGGCGTTGATGGCAGAAGAACAGGCAAAACAGGATGCTCGGATTCCAGTTCTCCTGATTATAGGATTGATAATCCTGGGATACAGCTGGTTCTCCCCTGAGTTTAAGCGCCAAGCCTCTGTGTATCATCTCGTCCCGGCAGCTTCCGATCTCCAGATGGGTCAGGCAAAATTGCTTCGTATATCCCAGGATCAGGCAGATCAAGGTCAGCTGCCAACTGGTACGCTTGTCATAACCCCGGATCTCCCTTGTGGAACAGTACCACCAGAATTGACCGCACTTTTCAACCTCCCTTTGCCTATCAATCAGGCTGATCAGGAGAGTTTGATGTTGTTACCAAGGATCGGTACAAAATTATCTGAGCGGATCATTGCCTTTCGGAACGCTCAAGGTCCGATCACTGGACCAGAAGACTTTATCCGTATCAAGGGGATTGGTCCCAAGTTAACAGCTCGCCTGACCCCGCTTCTCTGTTTTGCCTTTACTGAAGCTGAAATCTGAATAAATATCGTGAAAGATTCTCTCTATCCTCAGACAGCTCTTGCCTGCCCGATCATTGTTCTGGTCGGTCCCACTGCTGTGGGCAAAACCGCTCTCTCTCTCCAATTGGTTCAGCGTTTTGACTGCGAGATCATCAGTATGGATTCCATGCAGGTCTATCGTCATATGGATATTGGCACAGCCAAGCCCAGCGAGGAAGAGCAGGCCGTTGTTCCTCACCATCTTATTGATATTGTTAATCCAGATGAACAGTACGATGCGGCCCGTTTTGTCGATGATGCCCTGGCAGCCATTGCGGAGATCGCCTCCCGCAACCGTACGGTCCTGTTGACCGGGGGAACCGGACTCTATCTTAAGAGCCTGTTTGAAGGATTATTTAATGTTTTGCCCATGGATAAAGGAATCCGGGCACAGCTCCGTGAGCGGCTGGAGCACGAAGGCAAAGAGGCACTCCATGCAGAACTCTGTCAGATTGATCCGGCCACTGGAGCACGGATTCATGCCAATGATACCCAGCGCTTATTACGCGGGTTGGAGATCTATCACAGCTCGGGTAGAACCTGGACTGAGCTGATTACTGAACAGCAGGTACAGAAGAACGAGCAGAAAAATCGTTTCAGCCGGGTTTTCCAGGTGGCCTTGGATTGTGAGCGGGTAAAGCTCTATGAACGGATAGAACAACGCAGTCATATCATGCTGGAACAGGGGCTGATTGAAGAGGTGGAACGGTTGCGTGCTCTGGGGTATTCGTCAGAACTGCCGTCCATGCAATCTATTGGCTATAAGCATGTGAATAACCTGCTTGCAGGGGATTGGAATCAGGCTGAAATGTTGGAATACCTTGTTCGGGATACGAGGCGATATGCCAAGCGGCAGATGACCTGGTTCAGGAAGCATCAGGATCTGAATTGGTTTGCTCGGGATGATTATGAGCAGATCGCTGCGCAGGTAGCTGAGGTGCTTTGTTTATAACGTCGGTTCCACCGCTGAGACAAGGGCAAAAAAAACCGGGTTGCGTGCAAAGCACGTACCCGGCTGACATCATTTTCCCTTTAAATCGTGCATCTTGTTTTATCACAGTTTGGACGGGGCTCATCTGCGATTCTTTGTACCTTATCCAGGTCGCATGCATCCGCATGATGCACAGTAGAGTAGATAAGAGCTACAAACTGACCGTTAATTTTTTTCGGTAAGAGACGGATCTGCATATTATCTTTCATCCATCCCTCTCCCATTTCTCTGTCTTTACTGTTAAGAAGAGTTACAGCTGCATGGAAGGCCTTGTCAGCAGTATTTCCATACGCTTTGAAACAATCGTTATCAGCAGCAGAAACAGAGGATACAGAAAGAAGAGAAAAAGGTATTGCGGCAAGTAATAATGCAGCTATGAAGAGACTTCTCTTGAGAGTAGTTGATTTTTGCATAACATTCCTCCTGGAATTATTGAGTTTGAAAGTAGGTAACCCGGCTATCTCTTTGCAAGAGACCCGTGGCTTTCCGACACCGCTTCACAACGGCTGTGGTCTTGTCAACTTTCTGGTTTCATTTTATCCAGAAAGCGCATTACCTCAAAGAACATGCCATAAAGATATATTTCAATGTGACTCTACTTTTTTATATAACGTCCGACATAAAACTGTCAAGTAGTTTATGTTAAAAATTATCAAAAGAAAATCTTTCTCACCTCTGTAACGGCCCGAGAAGAATCACGCAGAAGCCAGATACTCCTTAATCGCCCCAGCAATGGTTTGAAAAATCTGGGTAAACACCTCTTCGTCCCGTTCCAGCAAGGTGATCCGAAAACCTTGCATACTGGTTGCAAAGGAAGACAACGGCACCACGCAAACCCCTGAAGAGCCTAGCAGGTAATAGACAAAACGTTTATCCAGCGAAACATCAGGCCCGCTGACTATTTTCTCCACTGTGCTTCGAACCTGCTCATTTTCTATAGGCAGAGCTTGTTGATCATTGAGTACATCTTCTACAAAGGCAACACTCATATAAAAAGCCCCATTGGTTCTGTTGACCATAATGCCGTCAACCTCTTTCAGGATCTCATAGGCAATATTGGAGTATTTTTCATAGCGTTGTACCCGTTCGTCCAGATAGGTTTGGTATTCAGGGTGTTTCATTACCTGGGGCAACACCACTTGGGGCAGGGTCGTGGAGCAGACTTCCATCATCTTTGCGTTCAGGATGGAATTGATATATTTTTCAAACATGGGGTCTTGATGCCCATTATAAACCTCAATCCAGCCGCAACGCCCGCCAGGCCAAGGCATTTCCTTGGACACACCACGCATGCAGACAGCAGGAACCTTGTCGCCGATCAGGGTGGCTAAGGGCACCGCCTCAGTCCCGTTATAGACCATGTTTTGATAGACCTCGTCGCAGACAATAAAGAGGTCGTATTTTTCTGCCAAGGCAACAATATCCCGCAGAATGACTTCAGGATAGACTGCTCCAGTGGGATTGTCCGGGTTGATGATCAGGATGCCTGCCACTGCCGGATTATAGCGAATATGGTTTTCTATATCCATTAGGTCAGGATACCAATTATTATTTGGGTCCAGCATGTAGGTCAGGGGCCGGTCTCCGGCATGGGCGGCTTCAGCAGAGGAGTGGGTGGTGTAGCTGGGCGTTGGCACCAGTACTCTGGCGGTTCGCCGAAGAAAACCAAATATTTTTGAAATAGCATCTCCGAGCCCGTTAAAAAAGATAATATCTTCCGGGCTTATCTGAACACCACCCAGTGCATTGGTCTCTTTTGCGATAAATTGGCGGGTTGCCAGCATCCCCTTGGTCGGTGAATAGCCGTAGGTCCCATCCTGCTGCACTGCTGCCGCAACAATATCCTTCATCCAGGCCGGAATCTGTTCTCCCTTGGCCACTGGATCGCCGATGTTTTCCCAGTTAACATTCAGCCCAAGTTCTTGTAACTGATTGCCTACATTGACTATATTGCGAATTTCATAGGTTAGTTCACCTGCACCAATATGCAGAATATCCGTTCGCATTGAGGGCTCCTTTTACCGGCTGAGCCGGAAAATCAAATAATAAGTATTGGGTGATCAAGTTTCTCCTGTATAAGGGGACGATGACCGCTCAGTGTATCAATACAGCAAGAAATAAAATAAAAGTCATTACCACAGGGAATGGGGAACGTCAACCTGTTGGTGGAAAATGAACTTTCTGATGAGAAAAAACACTTGTCCTCGTACAAAGGTGTTGTTACAACTTTGGCACGTTTTGGAGAAAAAGTCATCCCCTGGTTCAAGGTCTGCTGTGAATATCCGCTGTCAACAGGAAGAACACGAGAAAAAAATTCTCTCACCCTCTGCTTTTTTGAGTAACCAAACACGGGGACGTTTCCGTTCAGAGCCGGATTGTGACCTGCGTACGGTCTTTCAAAGGGACAGGGACCGTATTATTCACTCCAAATCCTTTCGTCGCCTCAAGCATAAAACCCAGGTTTTTCTTGCTCCGACCGGTGATCATTACCGTACCCGTCTTACCCATGTGTTAGAGGTCTCCCAAATCGCCCGAACCATTGCAACCTGTCTTCGTCTAAATGAGTATTTAACCGAAGCCATTGCTTTGGGCCATGATCTAGGTCATACACCCTTTGGTCATGCTGGTGAGCACAGTCTTAATCAATTGCATCCCGGAGGATTCAGGCATTATATTCAGAGCCTGCGAGTGGTTGATTTCCTTGAGGCGGATGGGAAAGGACTGAATCTGAGCTGGGAAGTACGGAACGGAATTATTAAACATTCAAAAGGGTATCGGGACATTCTGCCTGACAATAGCAAGGATCTGCCTGCCACCCTGGAAGGACAAGCGGTCAGGGTGGCAGATATTATTGCCTATCTGAATCATGATATGGATGATGCCTTACGGGCCGGTATGATTCAGGAGGCTGATCTTCCCAAGCATTTACGTGAGGTGGTTGGTAACAGACCTTCCATGCGGATTGATACTATGGTCCGCGACCTGATTCGTGAAACCTTGCAAAAAAATGACAGCCGCCTGCATCTCAGCCCGATGATGCAGGAGGTGATTACGGATCTGCGTAGTTTTCTTTATAATACTGTGTACCGCAATGAGCGGGTGCATACAGAATTTGAAAAGGCCCAGAATATTATCAAGCAGCTCTACGGCTTTTTCCTGGAGTATGAATTTTCTGATAACCAAGAACCTCCCTTTGTCATGCGTTCGCCGGTTCAGAGTACAGAGGAGCAGAAACAACGGCATCGCCAGGTCTGCGATTTTATCGCTGGCATGACGGATCGTTATGCCTTGGGTCTGTATCGCCATATTTTCATGCCTAAGCCGTGGTCGGTTTTGTAGATGAGAAACATCTCTATTGTGTTCTCTGCTGACCTGCTCTGTTTTTCTTTACCCTGAGGGATAAATGGGCTATGCTCAGGTGTGCTTTGGGAAAAGCAAAAGCAGACTTTTGCCTGCTCAAGGAGCACTAAAGCCTTGAAGAGAATGCAATGATAAGAAAAAAGGAGAAGAGTTGAATGAGCGAGGACACAAAGGTGCAGTTGCCTCTGGGGATTAAGGAGATTCTTGATTTTTTGCCGCACCGATATCCTTTTATTATGTTGGACCGGGTTCTGGAGTTTGAACCGGATACAATGATAACCGCCTTAAAAAATGTTTCTATGGGTGAGCCCTTTTTTCAGGGACATTTTCCTGGTGAGCCAGTTATGCCAGGAGTTTTAATTCTTGAAGGAATGGCCCAGGCCGGAGCCGTGTTAGCCTATCTTTCCACAGAAGATATTACTGGAAAGCTGGTCTATTTTGCCGGAATGGATAAGGTTCGGTTTCGGAAGGTGGTACGCCCTGGAGACCAGCTGATTTATAAGGTGGAAATGGTTCGCAAAAAAAGGAAACTTATCAAGGTGCAATGTCGGGCGTATGTGGATGATGTGCTGGTAACTGAGGCTGAGCAGCTGGCCGCCTTTTCCTGATTTTTTGTTACGAAGCAAAAAGCAAATATGCAGCGTCTGCTGCTTTGAGATTGATTGTCGGCCTGATCATGTCGACAAAGGATGACGTACATGACTATACATGCTACTGCCGTGGTTGACCCACAGGCGGAAGTTCATGCAACTGCTTCCGTTGGTGCATACAGCGTTATTGGGCCCAACGTTTCTATTGGCCCGGACACGGTTATTGACGCACATGCTGTGATTTCCGGCCATACTCGTATCGGGGCTGGTAATCATATTGGTTCTTTTTCTTCTCTGGGTACGCCGCCGCAGGATACCCATTATCAGGGGGAGCCAACCGAACTGGTTATCGGTGACAAGAATACCATACGAGAATATGTTTCAATCCATCGGGGAACCCCTGCTGGCAAAGGAAAAACAGTTATTGGAAATAATAATATGCTCATGGCCTATTGCCATGTGGCCCATGATTGTGTGCTCTATGACCATGTTATTATGTCCAATGTGGCTACCTTGGGGGGGCATGTTGAGGTGGGCAGTTATGCCAATCTTGGCGGTTTAGTGGCTGTCCACCAGTTTTGCCGTATAGGCTCTTATACCTATATTGGTGGCATGTCCGGGGTTTCTATGGATGTTCCTCCCTATGTTATTCTCACCGGAACCAGGAACAGAATGCGTATTGCCGGGGTGAATAAGATTGGTATGCGTCGCAATGGCATGCCACGGGAGGCGATCAGTGATATTGATCGTGCTTTTCGAATAATTTTTCGTTCCTCGCCCCAGGTATTGTTGAAAGAGGCCTTGGTCCAGGCAACCCATGAGTTGGCGGATTCCAAAGAAGTACAGGTTATGGTGGATTTTTTCCGGGAAAGTAAGCGTGGTGTGGTGAAGCGTACTGAAGACAATTAAACCTCTTGCCTATGTCAATACCATCAACACCTATCGGACTTATTGCCGGAGGCGGACAATTTCCTCTTCTTTTTACTGAGGCAGCCCAAAAGCAAGGCCGCCAAGTCGTTGCAATTTGCCATCAGAATGAAACCGCAGCTGAGCTTGAGCAGGTGACTGATGTTTCCTGCTGGGTAAAGCTGGGGCAGCTGGGCAGGATTATCCGTTTTTTTCATGAACAGGGAGTCCGTGAGACTGTATTTTGTGGTACCATCACCAAAACTCGTATGTTTTGGGATGTTCTTCCTGATTTAAAGGGATTAAGCCTGTGGAATAAAATTGATAAGCGTCTGGACGATGCAATTCTGCGGGCCGTTGCCGGAGCACTGGAAGGCGAGGGGATTAAGGTGCTGGCCTCAACCTGTTACCTGGATCACCTCTTTTTTCCAAAAGGCATTTTAGGAGAGAAAAAACCCAGTAAGGAACAATGGGCTGATATTTGTTTTGGCTGGAGAATTGCTCGTGATATAGGGCGGCTGGATATCGGACAATGTGTTGTGGTCCGCGAAGGTGCTGTCTTGGCAGTTGAGGCCATAGAAGGAACAGATGCTGCTATTCAGCGGGGTGGGGAGCTGGCTGGTTCTGGGGCTGTGGTTGTGAAGGTGAAGAAGCCTGGCCAGGATTTTCGTTTTGATTTACCAGCTACCGGGACCAGGACCATTGAGACTCTTTCCTCAGTCAAGGGTGCTGTCTTGGCTGTTGAAGCGGCTCAGTCTCTACTTTTTGATCGTGAGGCTATGATTGCTGCTGCGAATAAAGCGGGTATTGTGGTTGTGGGCGTTGAAGAGGGTGAGGATCAAGAATTAGAATTACTCTGTTAAAGAACCTGGAAGAGGCATGCATCTGAATAATCTATGAGTACCTGTTGTTTCTCATAGATTATTCCGTGCTGCTCTTCGTTCCAGGTTTCTGGACTCGCACCTGCTCATTTCTTTTTTTGGATTCGGGTAAATTCCTGGCGAGCCTTATCCAAAGGGTCTACAGCACCCTCCTGTTCTATGTGATAGGGCATATCAAAAAGGAGAGGCATGAGTTGAGATTGTGTATCAGATGCATCTGATATAATAGTGGAGGGGCAGAATTCCTTCATGCTTAATTTGATCTTTTCCCATTCAAGCATTTCCAGAACAGCCTGATCACCGGTCAGGCTTCCCTGCTCGGCATCAATCAAATAGCCTTTACGAAAAAAGAAACTGCCCTGCTGACCATCAGAGGCAAAAACTTTTAAATGAGCAGTTTTTTTCTCCAGTGCCATAAGTTGAAGAAAAATGTCCAGTTCCGGGCCTCCTTCACTATCCTGGTAAAAATCCAAAGCATCGTAAATAGACTGCTCAAGGGTTTCAATGTCCAGTGGTTTTTCCAGGATATTCAGTGCTCCGGCTTTTCGCAGCTGCTGTTCTAAGCTGGATGTCCCAAAGGCTGTCATAACAAGGCTGGGAATCTCTGGAAAGGATTGACTCACGGCAGCAAGGAGTTCTATCCCATCCATTTTAGGCATTTTGAGATCAGTCACAAGGAGATCTATAGTATTGTCCTCAAGAATATCAAGGGCTTCTATGCCATTTCCGGCGGTCAGCAAATGAAAACGATCATTCTTTTCAAACGCAGCCTGGATGGTAAGGAGCAGATTGAGTTCATCATCAACAATTAATACATTTTTCATAACGCCATTCTTTGTTTATTTGTCTGGTATGTAACTTGCGCATAATATACAATATGTCATGCATATGTATGATAAGGTTGTAACGCTTTCATATTACTGCAAAACGCCTTCACGTATGAGGTGTGGTAACAATAAATCTTGTTTCTCACAACGTTACATGTTAGAGCAATAACAGTGTATGAAATAATTAGCAATAATAGTGTCTGAAGTAAACAAAAAATGTCTATATTATCAATCCGGCCTGAGAGAACAAAACATGAAAAATGAAAAGGCTTGTATCCTGCTGGTTGATGATGATTCACTAGTCCTGAATATTTTACATTATATTCTGGAAAATGAACATTATAAAGTCCTGAATGCGCAAAATGGTCAAGGCGGTTTGCAACTTGCCCAAGAAGAACAACCTGACTTGATTCTTCTTGATATTAATCTCCCTGATATCAGTGGATTCAGTGTTTGTAATCAGCTGAAGCAGCAGGAAAAAACCAAAGGGATACCTATTATTTTTCTTACTGCTACAGGTGTAGAGGCAGATGAACATCGCGGCTTTGCAGAAGGGGCTGTAGATTTTTTGCGCAAGCCAGTGAATAAGGCCCAGCTTTGTGCCAGAGTGAATAATGCCCTGGAGATGCAAGCTGCCCGACAGAAGCTGGAACAGCAGGCCCTTGATCTGGAGCGTACGAATTCGCTGCTTAAAGAATCACTTACTGTTCAACAGAAAACCAGCCGTAATCTGTTGCAGCGGGACCATATTCTGAGTTCAGTGAATTATGTGGCAAAGTCTTTTCTGAAAACAGAGAACTGGGACGAGATCATCAAAAAGGTGCTCAAATATCTTGCTGAAAATATTGATATTGAGCATGTATACCTGAAAACCTTTGAACCCCAGATTGCCCAGCGACATCATTATACCTGGTATAAACCCAATAACACGATTACGTGTTCAAGTATTGATCTCCTGGCCATGTGGAAGGCCCCTATTGAACTCTTGTCAGAAGGTGCGATAACCGGGCCTGATGAAAATATCCCTTCTTTTCTTTGGGGGGAATTTGAAAATAATAATATTCGTACCTACCTGATTCTTCCTGTTTATGTCTATAAACAGTTGTGGGGCTGTATAGGATTTGATTGCAGCCTTTCCAAAAGGTCCTGGGATAAACCTTTGGTGGAGGCGATGATAACCTCTTCTGAGATCATAGGAACAGCAGTGCAGCGTACCTTTGAATCCAGAGAGCGGACCCGGCTGGCAGCAGCAATCAATGAATTTGCAGACTGTGTTTTGATGACAGATAAAGCCGGGACCATATTTTATGCTAATCCGGCAAGCACCCAGGTTACCGGCTATTTACCAGAAGAACTGGTTGGGCTGAAGTTAGGGCAGGTTCAGTTTGATGAACATGGTCAGTTTGAATGCCGTGCTGTATTAAACGCAGCAGCAGCAGGTGCAGAATGGCATGGAGAGATAAAAAATCGCCATAAAGATGGAACAATGTATGATGAGTCTGTTGCCATTATCCCAGTCAAAGGACAAGCAAACAAGGTGAATAGTTTTTGTGTTATCAAGCGCGATCAGACAGAGAAAAAACGTCTGGAATCCATTGCTGAAGCAGCAAACCTTATGGATAACGTAGGGTTTGTTTTTTCGGGTATCAGGCATGAATTGGGCAATCCACTGAATTCGTTAAAGATGGCCATCAGTGTTCTGATCAGGCAATTGGATGAACTTTCCCCGGAGAAAATTAAAGAATTTCTTGATCGTTCCATAGGAGAAATTAAACGAATGGAATACCTGCTCTATTCATTAAAAAATTTCAACGTGTTGGAAGAGCAGGAGATAGTTCTTACAGACCTTGCTGCTTTTCTGGAAAATTTTAAACGAGTTCATGAAAAAGACTTATTAGGTAATGGGGTCAAGATGAGCCTGCATGTAAAAGACAGGGTTTGGAGCATGGTGGATGAACGGGTCTTGCATCAGGTTTTCCTGAATCTCTTGACGAATTCAGTCAATGCTCTGCGAAATACTCCAGACCCATGTATTTCTCTTTATCTCCTAAAAAAAGATGCTCAGGTTATTCAGATAATTTTTCAGGATAATGGCTGTGGTGTTCCAGAGCAGGTCAAGCAGCAATTGTTTAAACCATTCTTCACGACCAAGGCCAAAGGAACAGGCTTGGGGCTTACGATCGTAAAAAAGATGCTTACTTCCATGAATTGTACAGTGAATATTCAAGGAGAGGTGGGCCAGGGAACCAGTATGGTTATCACCTTGCCTGCGGAAAGGGATTTGGTCGAGAATGAGAGGGAGTGAGGATCGTTTCACTTGGATTTCAGGGGAAATGAAACCTGAAACATACGGAACGTATTATTATATTTTAAAATACCTGAAGGGCATGGTAACGTGCTTTTTTTCCAGATTTGTTTATGAGGTTTTTATATTAGTTCATGCATGCTCATCAAAGTTTCGAACGCTCGGTTCGATCAAAAAGAAGGCGGAATACAAAGGAACCCTATTATTTTGTCGCCACCTGCGCCGCAGGACTTGAAAACATCGTTCAGAAGGAGATTGTTGCATTAGGAGGAAAGAATGTAACAACAGCCCCAGGTGCAGTAACCTGGCAGGCCATCTCTCTGAAAACTGCTTATCTTGCCTGTCTCTGGTCTCGATGCAGTTCGCGGATTTTGCTCCGTTTGAGCCAGTTTGAGGCCTTGACACCGGAAGCACTCTATGACGAGGCGAGCAAAATCAACTGGAGTAAACATTTTAACGGTGATACAAGTTTTGCTCTTCATTCCACTTTGGTCAGGTCTACACCTGAACTGAATCATAGTCATTATGCATCTCTGAAAATTAAAGATGCTATTGTGGACCAGTTCCGCAAACGGACCGGCGAGCGGCCTGATGTGGATGTCCGTACCCCAGAGGTACGGATTAACCTGCATGTGGAAGAGACCGCAGCAACCCTGTCTCTGGATTTATCCGGGGATAGCCTCCATCGACGGGGATATCGAACGGGTGCCGGTCAGGCCCCTTTGAAAGAAACCCTGGCAGCAGCTATTGCCCATCTAGCAGGTATCCGGGTTGGTATGTCCCCTGATATCTGTATCATGGATCCTCTCTGTGGTTCTGGAACCCTGCTTATTGAGGCAGCCTTGATCATTGGTGATTCTGCACCAGGCTTATTACGGGACAATTTTGGCTTTCACCACTGGTTAGGTCATAATGAAAAAATGTGGGAGACCTTGGTTGATCATGCCGTGCAAAGGGAAGATCAGTATATTGACAGTCCCTGGCCCATGCTGATCGGCTATGATGCTGATCCACAGGTTGTTGCGGTTGCCCGAAAAAATATCACGAATGCAGGACTGGCCGACAGGATCACGATTAAGCAGCGGCAGCTTGCTCATGTACAGCCGCCAACTGCCAAGGGCCTGTTACTGACCAACCCGCCGTACGGTGAACGTTTGTCAGAAAAAGAAGCTGTAAAATACCTGTACCGTGCTTTGGGACGGATTTTTCGTCAGGAATTTCCTGGCTGGCAACTGGGCTTTTTTACAACAAATCCTGATTTAGCTGATATGGTTGGAGTGCGTTGGCAGGAGCGTCATCGTTTGTATAACGGTCCTTTGAAATGTCGTTTGTTGACAGCAGCCGCTCCTGGTCCTGCAGAGGAAAGTGCGAAAAGAACGACAGGATTCCCCTTTACTCTTCAGGACAATGACCCTGCTTTACCCGCAGAAGATTTTGCCAACCGTTTGCGCAAGAATTGCCAGCGGCTTTTTCCCTGGGCAGGAGAAAAGAATATTAGCTGCTTCCGCCTCTATGATGCAGATCTTCCTGATTATAACCTGGCCATTGATGTGTACGAACAATGGGTGCATGTGCAGGAGTATGAACCACCAGCAACAATAGGATCAGAAAAAGCAGAGGAACGTTTTAACCAGGCCTTACAGGTAATTCGTCACCTGCTCAATGTTCCCCATTCCCAGCTTTTTATCAAAAAACGGCGAAAACAGCAGGGCAAGGAACAGTATCAGAAACGTTCTGGAGCAACCGGGAAAACCGGCAAGGCTGGAAAGCTTTATGAGGTATGTGAAGGAGGTTGTCATTTTCTGGTGAATTTTACCGATTACCTGGATACTGGCTTGTTTCTTGATCATCGCAAAACCAGAGCTAAATTGGCAGAACTTGCTGAAGATAAAACCTTTCTTAATCTCTTTGCTTATACAGGTTCAGCAACCGTGTATGCTGCCAAGGGTGGTGCTGTCTCTACACAGACAGTGGATCTCTCGGAAAAATATCTTGTTCGGGCACAGGCCAACCTCTCCTTAAACGGATTTGGTGGGGCCTTGCATCAGTTCACTGAGGCAGACTGTCTGCAATGGCTCAAATCCTGTCAGGATCGCTCTCATCGTTATGGAGTAATTTTTGTTGATCCACCAACCTTTTCCAATTCTCGCCACAAAAAGATTGTTTTTGATGTGCAGCAGGACCATTCAGCACTGCTTCGGCTTGCCATGAACCTGCTCACACGGGACGGCGTACTGATTTTCTCCACAAATTATAGAAAATTCCAGCTGGATATGGAGTTGGAAAAGGAATTTGTCATCAAGGAAATAACAGATCAGACTCTTCCTGATGATTTTCAGGGAAAAGGTATGCATCGCTGCTGGCAATTACAGCACCAGAGCGGAGATGAAAAACAGGGATGAATAGTGTGGAAGAATACATGGAAGAATACGAGGAAGAATGATGTATACTCCAGGAGAGGAAATTGTCTCCATTGTGGATGAGCACAACCAAGAGCTGGGTGAATTGCCGCGCCGTTTGATGCGGGAGCAGCGCCTTATTCATCGGGCGACTTACATCCTGGTCTTTAATGCTGCGGGAGAAATTTTTATCCAGAAACGTACAAGAACAAAGGATGTCTATCCTGGATATTGGGACGTTGCAGCTGGCGGGGTTGTCCAGGCCGGAGAGACTTATGAGCAATCAGCAAAACGGGAATTGCAGGAAGAGTTAGGGATAGGACCCATCCCTCTCAATTTTCTTTTTGACCAGTATTATGAGGATCAGAAAAATCGAGTCTGGGGCCGTATCTTTTCCTGTGTGCATGAAGGACCTTTTACTCTGCAGGCAGAAGAAGTCGAAGAAGGGCGTTTTATGCATCCGCGCACTGCGCTTGCGTTCAGTGCGTCAGAGACTTTTACCCCAGATGGAATTATTGTATTGGAAAAAATTCTGGAATAATAAGAGAATGTTTTCAGGGTAAGTGAACAAGAAGCCTAATCAGGGTGAGTAAAAAAAACCGGAGGTCACTGTATGAACAAAAAATGGAGTATTCCGCTCAAGTTTTTTGCTGTTTTTACTCTGACAATGTTGTTGATTGCCGGGGCCTTTATTGCCAGTTTATCAGCTCTGCAAACCTATACTGCCCGCCATGAGGCTGGTGCTGTGGCAGATCAGGTTATTGCCTTCCGCACCTGGGTTGCCCAGACTGGGATGGTATGGGTGCGTAAGCTGGTATCAGGTTATCATGATTTTCTTGATCAGGAAAATGCTGTTGATGGCGGAGTATTTTATGGAAAAAATCCTGCCTTAGCCACCAGAGAATTGTCAATGATAGCGAACAAGGAGGCAACCCGTGCTTTTTTTCGGGTAACCAGCGATGATTACCGCCATGAGGACAATATTCCTGATGATTTTGAGCTTTCTGCCGTGAGAGCCTTTAAAGAAAATCACCTGCTTGAATTTGTTGAACAGCATGAGAATGGAACATACCGATACGCCCGCCCTATCTTAGTGCAAAAGGAATGCCTGAAATGTCATGGTGATCCCGAGGATGCGCCACCTGCTGTGATTGAAAAATACGGTTCTCAAAAGGCTTTTGGCTATAAAGTCGGGGAGGTTCGTGGCATTGTCAGTGTCACCCTGCCTGCTATGGGGATTCAGGAGGTTCTTCAGTCATTGATAACCCCCTGGACAGTATTCTTTATCTTTGTTATTTTTGTTATAAATCTTCTTTTTATTCAATCGGTGGTGGTTCGTTTGGTTCGTTTAACCAGAAGTGCAGAGGCTATTGCTGCTGGAAAATTGGAAACTGAGCTTGTCTACACCAATCCGTCTGAATCCAACGATGAACTTGATCATCTCTATCATGCAACAAATCTGTTGAAGCGAAGCCTGATTATTCTTTTTAAACGGCTTGATCAGCAGGCAGAACTGAAGAAACGGCAAAAGAACTCGGATTGATAGAAAGTATTTTTGCGCTCCCGGAAGGAGAGTTTTGCTTGTGAGCGCAGTACTCTTTGAGGCCTTGGGGAGGGCATTATGCGTATTCCTGTTGCTGATACTCAGAAACGCCTGACAAGCATCTGGTTCAGCGGGTCAGTTTTTCTTTTTACCCTGCTTGTGTTGCAGACAATTTTGGGTAAATACGGCAGTGAAGCAAGGCAGGCCTGGATTTTGATTTTGCTGACCTTTACACCAACCCTTTTTCTTCTTCTTGGAGCCTTAATTGCTGAGGCAAGTTCTCCGGCAGAAGCTGATGCCGTCATAACAGTTGATCGCTTTTTTTTTCGTCTTTCTGATTTTCTTTCCATGAGCTACTTAAGCACGGTCAGTTTGACCATCCTTTTCAGTCCGTTTGTACCTCTTTCCCAGCTGGAGTTTTTACAACTTTCTTACCTCTGGCTAATTCCCTTTCAAGGGGTGGTCATGGCAGCTCTTGGGGCATTTCTTATTTCCAAAAACACCCAGGCCGGTGGATCGAGAGATCAATGAATGAGTCAGGTCTGGAACGTATATTGACACAATATCCAGCATGAAGTTGTCCAGAATCTCTCTTCGACTCTATCTGGTTCTTATGAACTCAGTTCTGCTTGTTCTGCTCTATCCTTTACTTACTATTATTTTTCTTGATAAGACCACAGATTTTCGGGATGAGAATTTGCGGGATAATATTCAAAGCATGAACGAGGCTATGGAACAGCGGAGTGCGGCTTTGGTAAAAAGTATAGGGTTGAGTGTTGGTCAGGCTGCTGCTGGTTATGATGCCACCTTTCTTTCTGATTTGATGGCTGAGGTGGTGAAAAGTGACCCTGAGATGGTCTATTGCCTGGTTATGGATCAAGAACGACGAGTTTTGGCTCATCCAGATAAAAATAAGCTGGGAATCCGGCTGGAAGATGCAATGGCTCTGAGAAACACAAAACAACTCTGGCCGATTTTCCCTAAGAAATTCTCTCATGGCCAAGCGGTGGAAGTCTTTTTTTTGAAAGAAAAGGATGTTCTTGGCAATACAGTTCTGTTGGAGGCGGTGCTTCCTGTGTATAACGGCGATAAGCTCTGGGGCGTTTTGCGCTGTGGGTACACCATGCATTACCTGAACAGTAAAATAATTAAGGAACATCTTCGTTGGGATAAACAACTACGGGCCAAGAAAGTATATTTTATAACGATCATGGCGGTTTTTTTCTCAATTGCTGTTTTTGTTGCTGTGCTGTTTACCAGGCCCTTGCTCCGTGCCCTTGATATTTTGAGACGAGGGGTGCATCGGGTTCGTGACGGAGATCTGAAGCATGAGATCAGCAAGAACTTAGTCTGTAATGAGTTTGCTGATCTGGCAGGTTCATTTAACAGGATGACCATGGGGCTCAGAGCTAGTCGTAAAGAGTTGGCAGATTACAATAAAGCCCTTGAACAAAAGGTTGACGAACGGACTCTGGAACTCAAGGAAGCCCAGGATATCATGATCAAGCAGGCTCATGAAGCTGGAATGGCAGAAATGGCTGTCGGGGTGCTCCATAATATCGGTAATGCCATTACTCCGGCAAAGATCAGTGCAGCCACCTTAATTACCCGGCTCAAGACAAGTCCGCTTCGCAATAATCTGAATAAGGTTTTGCAAACGCTCGGTAACATATTGGAAACCCTCCCTGCAACCGCTGTTCCTGATGAGCAGGCCAGGAGAATGCAACAGATTATCCAGCTCATCCCGGAATCCATTGCAGAAGAGTATATACAGGTGGAAACAATTCTGGAGCAGATCTGTGACAAACACAGCCATATAGAAGATATTATCCGCTTGCAACGACAGTATGCCCGTATTCCTGTGAAGGAATACCAGCATATTGATATAAACCGGGTGGCCCGTGATGCCTTGAATATGTTACAGGATTCCCTGCGGCAGCGGGATATCAACGTGGAGATACATTTTCAGGATCTTCCATTGGTGCAATTTGAGGAAGCGCATCTTGTACAGATTTTCGTAAACCTTATAAAAAATAGTTATGAATCTTTTGATGACGGTCATGGAAAAGATAAGACAATAGTGTTACGATCTTTTGTAGAGGACAGCGAACCATATCATGTGGTATTCTCTGTGCAAGATAATGGATGCGGTTTTACTGACAGGCCCCTGACAGCCTTTCTGTAAAATGGACATAAGGCGCAATAACCCGACAGCCCTCAGGTTGGAGGCTCTCTCAGGCTCACGTTAATCAGCTTACCGTTACGTTGTATACCCAGAGCTGTTAAC
>NZ_JALAAI010000017.1:0-43384 GCF_052785085.1 Candidatus Electrothrix sp. | reverse complement strand
GTTAACAGCTCTGGGTATACAACGTAACGGTAAGCTGATTAACGTGAGCCTGAGAGAGCCTCCAACCTGAGGGCTGTCGGGTTATTGCGCCTTATGTCCATTTTACAGAAAGGCTGTCAGGGGCCTGTATAATCTTCAAGTACAGCAATCTCGCCCTTCTGAATTTGTCCATCTGCCCACATAATCTCTATGAGCGGAATAAGATCAATCAGATAAACTTGTTCTCCTGTGATACCAAAGTCCTCTAAGGCCTTTACAGCATTTTTTCGTGATATCATGCTTTACCTCCTTGCGTATTCTCTTTTTTTGTTGTGTATTTCTCCTCTCTTTCGCAGAAATAAACCGTACCATTATGCACAAAAAAAGCAAGATAAACTTGTCGCCACCCTCTTACAGGTTTTCCAGTTTCTAAAAAAAGGGGGAGAGCAGATCAACCGCCCACCCCCTTGTGTTTTCTCTCCTGATGCAATGGATCAGGACAGCTGACTGAACATCAACCGTTCTTTGCAGCAAACTCCGCCATAAAGGCCACCAGTTGTTCAACACCTTCTTTGGGAAAGGCATTGTAGATGGAGGCCCGGCAGCCGCCAATGGAGCGATGCCCTTTTAAACCATCCAAACCAAGAGCAGCAGCCTCAGCGATGAATTGGGCTTCCAGTTCAGGGGTAGGGAGATTAAAGGTCACGTTCATCAGGGAGCGGGAGCTTTTCTCCGCATGTCCACGGTAAAAAACATTACCATCAATGGCCTCATATAAGAGAGCTGCTTTTTCCTCATTCAGCTGCTGCATGGCTGCAACTCCGCCCTGCTCTTTGAGCCAGTTCAGTACCTGGCCCACGCAGTAGATAGCAAAGGTGGGCGGGGTGTTGAACATGGACCCTTTATCCGCATGGGTCTTGTAACGGAGCATGGTGGGGATATTGTCCGGGGTATTATCCAGCAGGTCTTCCCGAATAATAACCAGGGTCACGCCAGCAGGTCCCATGTTCTTTTGCGCACCAGCAAAGAGCACACCAAAGCGGGACACATCAAGGGGTCGTGAAAAGATATCTGAAGACATGTCGCAGACCAGCATTTTTCCCTTGCCAGGAAAGCGGGCAAACTGGGTACCATAAATGGTATTGTTAGAACAAAGATAGAGGTATTCTGAAGCCCGATCCACAGTATACTCATCTTCTTCAGGAACCCGGTTAAAGCTGCTTTCTTCACTGGAATAGGCCACATCAATATCCCCGAGCAGCTGGGCCTCTTTGATTGCCTTCTTAGACCAGGTGCCGGTATTCAGATAGGTTGCCTTTTTGCCTGCATTGAGCAGGTTCATGGGAACCATAAAAAACTGCGACGAGGCCCCGCCCTGAAGAAAAAGCACTTTGTAGTTATCCGGTACCTCAAGCAGTTCACGCACCAAGGCCTCGGTTTCATCGGCAACAGCCATGAATTCCTTGGACCTATGGCTCATTTCGATCAGCCCGATGCCCTTGTCCTTAAAGTTGACAATATCTTGAGCTGCTTGTTCAAGAACTGCATACGGCAGGGTAGCTGGTCCGGGACTGAAATTATAAATTCTCTCTGGCATTGTATGGAGTACTCCTTTGGTAAAAAGGGTTTACGTAGATTGTATCTGACGCAGGGCCTCGTACAAAACAACCCCGGCACTCATGGCCAGGTTGAGGCTGCGGATATGAGGATTTGTCATGGGAATGGTATAACAACGGTCTGGGTAGAGCGCAAGGATTTCTTTGGACAGCCCTTTGGTTTCTCGACCGAAAATAAAGCAGTCTCCAGGGGTAAACATGGCCTGAAAATATGAGCGCTCGGTCTTGGTTGTAAAAAAGAAGAGCCTGCGCTCATCGTGCTGCTCAAGAAATGCATCAAAATTTTCCCAGTGCCGGACAGTTACATGGGGCCAATAATCAAGCCCTGCTCGTTTCAGGTGCTTATCATCTGTGCTGAATCCTAATGGATGCACCAGGTCTAAAACAGCATCTGTTGCTCCACAGAGTCGGGCAATGGAGCCGGTGTTGGGAGGAATTTCCGGTTCAACCAGAACAATATGAAAAGGAGCAGTTTGCATTACAGGAGGCTGTTGTTGATAATAAATAATCACCCTCAGAGGGAGCGAATTTTTACGGTGCAATAAAGAACCCGTTGTTTCAAGACAGACGTGATTTTTTCCGTGGAAAAGGATATACAGCAAACAAGCTGGAAAGGCAAATATTATACATTGCCGGGAAGATCAGGAGAGGGAAACAAAGAGGAGCCTTGACCAGGCACCCCTTTGAGCAAACATTATTATTACCAGCTCAACTCATTGATAAACAAGAGGGTCAATGGCAATCAAACATAAGTTTGTCTGTATCAATGACCTCCACTTCTGATGCGTTTTTTTTCTTGCGTGCTGACTGAGAACGTTCCTTTGTATGTACTGGTGCGTCACATTGATAGGAGGCACCCGGAGTCATTTGAAAGGCCCCTTCCCAGCCTATCCGGGTAGCTCCCTCCATGATCCAGGAAAAATTTGAAATGCTATCAGCACTCTTTAAATTATTCGGAAGATTATGACCCAGCGAATATATATTCACCACAGGAGCATTACTTCCCTCCTTTATGCCGCCTTTTTGTAAGACAAGGACAAAGACCGTGTTGATTATGTTGTCATAATGCAGATACACTTTTGGCAATGCCTCTCCGGCACATCCTTGATCTCTATGCATAGGGGTCAAACAATCTTTGTTCAGGTCCCAGTCATCATATTGACCATCAACAACAACGTTTTTTGGTACACCGGCTTGTCCGGCAAGAGGAATAACGATCAATAACAACATCGCTAATCCTGCCACACTGGCGATCACCAGAGAATCTCTTGCTCTCATTATACCACCCTCCTGGTATTGGAAACTAAAAAGCAGGTAACCCGGCTGTCTCTCCCATCAGAGATCCGTGGCTTTCCGACACCGCCTCACGACGGTTGTGGCTTTATCAACTTTCCAGTACAGGAATTTGTTCTCCTGTTTTGCCCAGAAAGTCAGGTACCCGCTGTGTAAGCATAGAGGCACTGATCAATATTTTAAATAAAAACGAGTTTTATGTCAACTTTTTTTAATTAAACGAGAATGATAGAGAGCAATAAAACTCCCATTTTTTTTCTTGGTCAGCAGGTCAAATCATATTGCTCGGTACGACAATCCTCTGATTACAATATTTTATATTTTTTAAAAAAGAGACTGGCAATCTTCCCGTAACACTTTGTGGTAATTAAGAAAAAATATTGTTCCTCATTTGCCGGCTAAAGATGGGGAAGATAACTTGGGGTAAAGTCCGCGCAAAAAATATTCCTTTTTTTCAGGAAGCAAAAAAGCTATACTCTTGTTTTGGTTCTCAACACGACAAGGGAATACAGACAAATTTTACTCGTCTAAGATGGAACGCCTGGCAGGGTGGAAAGGCATTGAAATCAAAAGGCTGATTCCCAGAAAATTGAGGCCATTGATGTAAAGGCATGGAAACAGACCAGGCCGATCATACTGCTGGCAGGTCGGATCAAACAGGCTGTACAGAGAGAAAAGTATTTACAGGTGAGGTAACGGTTTCATGACGAAACAAGATAAAGATGGGCTCTATATTGCTTTGATCAGTATTCACGGTTTAATCAGAGCCAATAATCTGGAATTGGGACGAGATCCTGACACTGGCGGACAAACGCGCTATGTCCGTGACCTGGCTCAGGCTTTAGGCGAAAACCAAGCTGTAGAGCGGGTTGACCTGATCACACAACTGGTTGTGGATGATGAGGTGAGTAAGGATTATGCAGTTGCACTGGAACCCCTGAATGCACATTCGCAGATTGTACGTATTGATATTGGAACAGAAAAATATACCTGTAAGGAAAAACTCTGGGAGTATCTGGATATCTTTGCCGACAACCTGCTGGCTTTTTTTCAAAATCAGCAACGGTTTCCTGATATTCTCCACTCGCATTATGCGGATGCAGGTCTTGTTGCCTCCCGCCTGTCCCACCTGACTGGTATTCCGTTGGTTCATACGGGGCATTCATTAGGCCGCGACAAAAAAATGCGGCTGCTGGCTGCTGGCATGAAAAAAGATGAGATTGAATCCCGCTATAACATTGCTCATCGTATTGATGCTGAAGAGGAAGTGCTGGCAACAGCAGAACTGGTGGTGACCAGCACCGGGAATGAAATTGAAGACCAATATGAATCTTACGACTTTTATCAGCCCGAAAAAATGGTGGTTATTCCGCCAGGAGCGGATTTAGAACAGTTCCATCCTCCTGAGCCTGGGAAAAAATCACGCTTTTTGAAAAACGTTCGTCCTTTTCTGCGCAAAGTAAAAAAACCGATGATCCTTGCCCTGTCACGGCCTGACGAACGAAAAAATATAAAAACACTCCTTCATGCATACGGAAAATCCACCCGACTGCGCAAACTGGCAAATCTGGTGATTGTGGCGGGTAATCGTGACGATATCCGGGATATGGATGAAGGATCGCAGCAGGTTATTCAGGAATTACTCCTTCTTATTGATCTGTATGATCTTTACGGTAAGGTGGCCTTGCCAAAACACCATAGTGCTGATGATGTACCAAGTATTTACAGAATGTGCTCTGCCTCAGGCGGCGTCTTTGTCAATCCGGCCCTGACCGAACCTTTTGGGCTGACTTTGCTTGAAGCAGCTGCCACTGGTTGTCCCTTACTGGCCACTGAAAACGGCGGACCTGTTGATATTGTCCAAAATTGCCAAAACGGCCTTCTTTTTGATCCGCTTAACGAAGAACAGCTCACAGATCAATTGATTCGGGTTCTCGGTGATCGCTCCTTTTGGAGATCTTTGCAACGGAATGGGCTGGAAGGTGTGCGCAAACACTATTCCTGGCAGGCCCATGTTAAAAAATATCTACATCAGATTGATCCGTTAATCGGCAAAAGGCAAATACTTGACCAACGGGAACCGTATCAGAAAAAAGTCAGGTCAACACATAAGGCTGCTTTTTCCGACCTTGATCAAAACCTGATCGGTAGCTCTGATGGTCGAAAAGAACTTATTGAACTGCTCCGTAATAATCGGAAGAAACTCCTGTTCGGGATAGTCACTGGTCGTTCCAGGGATTCAGCCTTGACGATCATGGCGCAAAAGAAAATACCCAAACCAGATATCCTGATTACCGGTCTGGGAACCTCTGTTTACTACGGACGTAACCTGATTCCTGATCTGACCTGGCAACATCATCTGGATTATCTCTGGACACCATCCACCCTGAAACGCCTGTTGACTGATATACCAGGACTCCGGCTTCAGGCAAGAGATCAACAGGGGAAATTTAAAGTCTCCTATTTTTATGATGAGGAAAAAGCCCCCAGTGTTGATGAACTGAATGTCTACCTCCGTCAGCACGACCAATCAGTGAATATGACGCTGTCTTTTGGGCAATATCTGGATATTTTGCCAGTGCGGGCCTCAAAGGGACTTGCTCTGCGTTATATTGCCCATCGTCTGGAAATCCAGCTGGAAGATATTTTGGTTGCAGGGGGTTCCGGAGCAGATGAAGATATGATGCGCGGTAAGACCTGTGCTGTGGTGGTCGGCAACCGACATCACGAGGAGTTGTCAGATATTGATGAACTCAAAGGGGTTTATTTTGCTCAGAAATCATATGCGCATGGTATTATTGAAGGGATTGAGCATTATGATTTTCTTGCTGAACAGCCAGAACAGCAAAAGGAACCAGCTGATGAATAAGAATAGAGAAGAACGCATGAAGCTACTCTTATCTACTGACCTTGACAGGACCCTGCTGCCCAATGGGCCCCAGCCTGAATCGCCGGAAGCACGCCCCGCCTTTGCCTCCCTGGCAGCAGATCCGCGTGTTTGCATTGCCTATGTGACCGGTCGCAGTCTTCAGTTGACTGAAGCGGCTATACAGGAATACTGTATACCTGTTCCAGATATTTTGATTGCTGATGTTGGCACAAGCATTTATCATTGTAACCCAGATGACTGGCATCGTAATCAGGAATGGGATGCCCAGCAGGGCAAGGACTGGCATCAGATCGACAGCAATGGATTGGCCAGCTTGTTGCAGGGTCTATCAGGTCTTCGGCTTCAGGAAGAGGATCGGCTGACCCGGTTCAAATGCAGTTATTATGTGGACGCTGATACGGACAGGGCTTCTCTTGCTCGCTCTATCAATTCTCTTTTGGCAGAACAGGGCATCCATGCCTCGTTGATCTGGAGCCATGACGAGGTGGCTGACCAGGAACTGCTGGATATTCTCCCTGCCTGCGCAGATAAATATCAGGCCCTTCAGTTTCTTCGCCAACAGTTAGGGTACGAGCTGGATGAAATGCTCTTTTCCGGTGACAGCGGCAATGACCTGGAAGTACTGGCAAGCGAGATTCCGGCTGTACTGGTTGCCAATGCCCGGCAAGAGGTAGCAAGAAAGGCCAAGGAAATGGCAGCAGCAGCCGGGAATGCAACGAGTCTGTATCTCGCCAAAGGTGGGTATCAGGGGATGAATGGTTGTTACAGTGCCGGAATTCTCGAAGGAGTCAATCATTATTACACAAAACTTATCCAGAGCACCTGCCTTGATAAGATGGGAATACATTGACAATAGAGAGAACAAAATGAAAAAAACAGATATATGGATATTTGGGGAAGTGCTGTTTGACTCCTTTCCTGACAATACCGCTGTTTTGGGCGGTGCTCCCTTTAACGTGGCGTGGAATTTGGCCGCCTTTGAGGCTGGTCCGAAGATAATCACAGCAGTGGGGGACGATTCTCAGGGGCGAGAGATTCAGGAGAGGATGGACAGCTGGAAGATGAGTCGGGAGTATCTCGCAGTTGTTCGTGGATATCCCACCGGGAAAGTGACAGTGAACCTGAATAACGGTGAGCCCTCATATTCTATTGAAGAAAATCAGGCCTACGACAATATTCCCATGAACTGCCTGCCGGAACGCACAGACGGCTTTCTCTATTTTGGCTCCCTGGCCCTGCGCACGGTTCATAATCGTGAAGTGCTTGCCCTGCTGAAAAAAAAGCATCAGGGCAAATTCTTTGTTGATATTAATCTCCGGTCACCGTTCTGGAACAAGGACAGAATTATGGAGCTGCTTAACGGCGTGCATTGGCTTAAACTCAATGAAGACGAGCTGACGCAGCTTAGCGCAGAAAACAATGCAGAGGCTGCTGCCCAACAGCTCAAAGCCCAATACAGCATGGAAGGAATTGTAGTGACCTGCGGCAGTAAAGGAGCCTTTGCCCTTGGTCCAGACAACCACGTCATCCGGGTAAAACCCAAACAGATACAGGAAGTACAAGACACTGTAGGGGCAGGTGACGCATTTGCTTCAGTCCTGCTCCTTGGCCTCCAGCGTTCCTGGAGTCTCCAAGATACCTTAACCCGTGCTCAGAACTTTGCTTCAGCTGTTGTAAGCATTCAGGGTGCGGTGAGCACAACCCCTGAATTTTATCAAACATATCTCCAATCCTGGTAACTTATTATGTACGAGCAGGTCTCCCATTCTCTTTTGAACCGGATCCTCAATAATATGAAGCCCTATTTTCAGAAACGGGATCTACGCCATTTTTATACCCGTCTGGGGGCAAATTTTTATTCTATCCATTCACTTTTCAGTCAACTCTACGGCAACCGACCGGACTTTGAAGAATATATGCTCAAACTGGTTGAGGTACTGGCTAAAAACTATCTGGATCGTCCAAATGAACTTCAGGAAGTGGATAACTCCAGAGAAGAGGATCATAATTGGTTTCTGCATCAGCAGTGGGTAGGAATGGCCCTGTATCTGGATGGATTTGCAGGAAATCTTCAGGGTCTCAAGGAGAAGATACCATATCTCCTTGATCTGGGAATCAATCTGGTCCATATCATGCCTATGTTGCAGAGCCCTGTCGGAAAAAGCGATGGTGGCTATGCAGTAAGTGACTTCCGAAAAATAAACGAAAAAGCCGGTACACTGGAAGATATCCGTGAGCTGGCTGCAGCCTTTCGGGAACACGACATTCTGCTGACCCTGGATGTCGTACTCAATCATACCTCGAATCAACATGAATGGGCTGAAAAAACCCGACAGGGTGATCTCCAGTACCAGGATTATTTCTTCATTTTTGAAGATCGCAATCTCCCGGATATGTTTGAACAGACCATGCCTGAGGTCTTTCCTGATACTGATCCTGGCAATTTC
Organism: Candidatus Electrothrix sp.; assembly: GCF_052785085.1. NCBI lineage: Bacteria > Pseudomonadati > Thermodesulfobacteriota > Desulfobulbia > Desulfobulbales > Desulfobulbaceae > Candidatus Electrothrix > Candidatus Electrothrix sp. Next base: position 35,159 of record NZ_JALAAI010000017.1, on the reverse strand, counting down.
ACCTGGGATGAAACCATGCAAAAATGGGTGATGACGGTCTTTCACAACTATCAATGGGATCTCAACTACGGCAATCCGCAGGTTTTTCTGGAAATGTTGGATGTGATTCTTTTCTGGGCCAATCAGGGAGCTGATATTGTCCGTCTGGACGCAGTAGCCTTTCTCTGGAAAGAATTGGGAACAAGCTGCCAAAATCGTCCTGAAGCCCATCTGCTCCTGCAGCTCTTTAAGGACTGCTGTCAGGTCACAGCACCGGGCCTGCTCTTTATTGCTGAGGCTATTGTAGCCCCACTGGAAGTGATCAAATATTTTGGCGAAGATGCGGTTGTGGCCAAGGAATGCGAGATAGCCTACAACGCCACCTTCATGGCCCTGCTCTGGGAGGCCGTTGCCACTCATAACAGCAAACTGCTGCTTCTTGCTATTAAAAATTTACCCAACAAGTTGGATCGGGCCACCTGGCTCAACTATATCCGCTGTCATGATGATATAGGGTTTGGCTTTGATGATGAGGATATCCACCGGGCTGGCTACAACCCTGGAGAACATCGCAGATTTCTTATGCAGTATATGACCGGTGAATTTGAAGGTTCCTACGCTTCCGGGAAACTCTTTGCCTTTAATCAAAAAAACGGTGATGCCCGTGTGTCCGGTACTTTGGCCTCGCTGGCCGGACTGGAATCTGCTATGCAACAGGAAGACGCTCAGGAGATTGACTTTGCGGTCCGGCGAATCCTGCTCCTGCACAGCCTGATCCTTTCCTTTGGCGGACTCCCCATGCTTTATTACGGGGACGAAGTCGGCACCTTTAACGATCTTCGCTACCTGGAAGATGAAAACAGGGCTGACGACAGTCGCTGGATGCATCGCCCCAAGCTGGACTGGGATACTCTGGCCCAAAGAGAAGAGCCTGGCACAATTGAATACAGCATTTTTCAGGAATTGCGGAAGATGATATCTGTCCGAAAACAGACAGAGTCATTTGCGGATTTCAATAACCGAGAGATTGTTGATCTGGGTAATGATCATCTCTTTGCCTTTATTCGTTCCAGTCACCCGCATTACCATCAGCATCCAGTAGAACCGGTTTTCGTTCTGGTCAATTTTGATCGTCATCCCCAGGCCGCAGACCTGGCTGTTCTCAAGGAGCACGGATTCGGTGATACCAAGTCATGGCTGGACATCTTCACAGGACGTCCTCCCCACTGTTTTCGTAATGAGCTGATTCTTTCTCCTTATCAATTTTATTGGCTACAGAACAGTTAAATCTCATCTTCATAAAGAGGTGTTGCGCATTATATGCCTGTTGCCAGCCTGGGCTACGGTGGAAGCGGATGTTTAAGCAACAAGAAAATGTGGAAAGCAATCATTGACCTACCTGGGGGCCACCTTGATCTCAAAGAGAGCAGGCCATAATTTACCTGTCACAAAAAGACGGTCATCTTCAGGGTCATACATGATCCCGTTGAGCACATCTGCTTTTCCTTTCCATATGCTCTGCACTTGCTGCGAAAGACGTGTCAGGTCAAGCCAGGCCAAAATTATACCATCCTGAGGACGAATTATCGCAATCTGATTTGTCTTCCAGACATTGGCATAAATGGCTCCACGGACATATTCCAACTCATTCAGCCGGGCCACAGGCCCCTGATCATCCTGAACAAGGATCCGTCGTTGTTCCTCCAGGGTCTCTGGATCAAGGAAATAGAGTTGTGCTGTTCCATCACTGGTAATCAGCTCCCTGCCATTATGCGTGATTCCCCATCCTTGACGGGGATACGACCAGGTTCTGAGCAAAGAGAAATCTTTTTTATCAAAGAGAAAGACCTTGTTGTTTTTCCAGGTGAGTTGATAGATCTTCCCCTGAAAAATCGTGATTCCTTCGCCAAAATATTTCCGGGTATACTTTCGTTGCCGATGGATCAAGCCGGTTTTCAGGTCCACTCTTCGTAAGGAGGAGCGACCGTACAGGCCTGTGCCCTCATATACCTGCCCTGCATTCCAGGCAAGTCCCTGAGTAAACGCCTTGGGATCATGGGGATATTGCTGAACCATGGAATAGGTATACTGACTTGGCTGCGGGATCTGTGCTCCTACAGACACTGTACTTCCCCAAAAAGTCAGAAGAATGAGACCAATCTGAGGCAAAAAATAAAGGTTCATTATACCTGGTGTCGCTTATCTAGAGGAGTAATCCACTTTGCAATCTGCTGGACTGACAGCAACAGCACGCACATCAATCCTTTTTTTCCCTCGAAAACAGGATTCCTTGAGTCGAAACGCCAAGTCAACCCGACCTGCAACAGCAGGAGCCTGTTGCTCAGCCATAAAAAAACCAATGCCGCCGAGCTGCGTGCCATTGAGTCGAACTGAAAACTTGAGATGTTCACGCAGGCAATGCACATCTTCAAGCTGGATATTCCGGGCAAGAAAAACCGGTTCTGGATTGCCCTCACCAAAGGGTTCCATTTGTTGCAATCCACGGAGGATATCACGGCAATTTTGCTGATCATCAAGCACTGCATCCACTTTGATACCCTGATCCTGTTCATTGCGCTCCATTGTCTGCACCTGTTGATCAAACAGATCCCGGAAATCCGCAAAAGCATCCTGGCGTACAGTCAGCCCTGCTGCCATGGCATGACCACCAAAGCGAAGAATCTGCTCCTGGCATAATTCCAGAGCCTGATGAAGATTCAAACCAGGTACAGAACGACCAGATCCTTTCAGTACCGTTATTTCTCCTTCTTCAGTGGAAGAGGGCAGGGTATCACCGGTGAAAACCAAGGCTGGTAATTGAAAACGATCCACCATACGGGAGGCAATAATTCCGATAACCCCTAAATGCCAGTTTCTGCCATAGAGCACCAGGGTTTCCATGCCTTTTTTCAGTTGCTTTTCAGCCTGACGTGTGGCCTCATCCAGGACAGCTGCTTCCAGCTCCCTCCGGTAAAGATTGGCCTGTTCCAGTTCCTGGGCCAGATCCTTAGCATTATTTTTCGTACATAAAAGGAGTTCAGCAGCCAACTCAGGAGTGCCTAAGCGGCCAGCAGCATTAATCCTGGGTGCCAGCTGAAAGGCAATATCTTCCGCAGTGACCATCCCCTGCCCGATCCTAGTCACCTTACACAAAGCCTGAATACCAGGTCGACGCTGTTCTGCCAGTACTTCCAGGCCAGCCCTGACTATAATGCGGTTTAATCCGGTTAAGGGCATCACATCAGCAACCGTACCCAGAGCCACCAAGTCCAGGGAATCGCGAAGATTAGGCATGTTTTTTTGAGTCCAAACCCCTTGTTCCACCATTTTACGGCGCAAGGCTGTAATCAGAAAAAAAGCAACGCCTACGCCAGACAAGCCCTTATAGGCAAAGGTGCAGTCTGTTTGTTGCGGATTGATCACGGCATCGGCCTGGGGCATTCTTGCCGGATCACTCGGTGGTCGGTGGTGATCGGTGATAATCACCCGAAAGCCCAATTTCTTGGCATAGGCGACCTCTTCTGCACAGGTTATGCCACAGTCTACGGTGATCATCAGGGCTGGCATACAGACTTTCTTTGCTAAGCCAGCCACGGATTTTATGGTCAATCCATAATCATCAGTCAACCGGTTAGGAAGATGCCAGATGGCCTCAATACCCAACTTAGCAAGGAAATCAGTCAACAAGACTGTTGCTGTGATGCCATCCACATCGTAATCCCCGTGGATAACCACTTGCTGCCCTGCCTGAATGGTTTGCGCCAGTAGATCAACAGCCCCATCCAGTCCCTTTAACCCTGTGGGCGAAGGTAACTCAGCTAATTGTGGTGAAAGAAATAGAGCAGCCTTTTCTGGATTTGTCCAGCCGCGCCGATAAAGGAGCTCGCCAATGATCTGGGGCAGCCCAAGATGTCCGGCCAGTTTCTGGCTGATCGCAATCTCAGCAGGGGGCAGAGAGGAGGGAAATATATACAGGGGCTGTTCTCTTCTAAGGGCCAAGGTGTAGACTCGAATAAAATTTGTTTTTTATTTCCTGACGTTCAGCTCATCATCTTATCCTGTTGGATCTCTCAGTTTTTCCTGTTGTGGAAAAAGTTGAAAAAGCAGAAAAACAGACAGTACCGTAATAACAAGATACATAATTGCATCAGGCATGATGCGGTTTTCCGGTCGAATCAAGGCCAGAAGCGACAGCACTGCTGCAAACTGATATCCTTGTCTGTACCATTGGATAATCTTTACCATAATATAAAAATTAATCGCTGGAACGAGTAGCTCTACCAGCAGCAGAGGAGAAAACTGATTAATCGAAATTGCATTGAGCTGGACCAAAGCAATAAAGTAAAGTTTTTTTACCGTGACAATCAGTATGACAAGGATAAGAAGGTAATTGAGTAAACGAACTTTTTTTCTTTTCTTTTCAGTCGGATAATGATTTAAATACCAAACCAGATCTTCCTTGTTTTCATCAGTTGCCAGTTTTTTAAGAATATTCTGCTTACTGTGGCCTTTGTTGAGTTCAGCCAGTATTTTTTGTTCCAATGGATCAATCATTTGCTCGTTCTTTTTATTATTACAGCGTATTAGAGCGAATAAACAAGGAGGTGATAGTAGGAGGAGAAACCTTAAAGTGGCAACAGGATTGCTTGCCCATCTCCCTTTTCTCAGTTGATTTGAAATGAAAAAGGCACTTAGCAAAACCAGCTAAGTGCCTGAAAAATCTATGGTGACCCCAAGGGGAATCGAACCCCTGTTTACGGCGTGAGAGGCCGTCGTCCTAACCGCTAGACGATGGGGCCATAAAGTATGAGGAGGTAAATAAACTATCCAGCTCCTCTTGTCAATCTTCTTTTTTATCTTTCTTGTTTTTTGTTTGTGAAGCCTGCTTTGGCAGTCGACCAAATAATGCTGTCGTTTTTCTGAGTTCACGGGCCAGCGAGTCTGTCAGAAAACGGGGGGCACAGCGCCATTGCCAATTATTTCTCGCTGTTCCAGGTTGATTCATACGACAATCATTACCAAACCCCAGCACATCCTGCATGGGGAAGATGCAAAGAGCAGCGACTGAGGACTGGGCCAGGTATATCAATTGCTGGTGAAAATGAGCAGCATCAGGGTGTTGGCAGTTAGCATAGATTGTTGCCAATTCCTTGGACCAGGAAGGAACTTCTTCGCTCAGGTACCAGCCCACAGTGGTGTCGTTATCATGGGTTCCAGTATACACCACACAGTTACGGGGCATATTATGGGGTAGGTAGGCATTCTCAGGGTCCCCATCAAAAGCAAAAAGAAGGATTTTCATGCCGGGAAAGGCTAAATCATCCCGCAATTTTTCTACAGCCGGGGTAATAACCCCCAGATCCTCAGCAATGATGGGGAGGTCTTCAAGTCGGTGACCCATTTCCTGAAAAAAGGAGATGCCAGGACCTGGTTTCCAGGAACCATGTAACGCTGTTTCCTCCTCTGCCGGGACAGACCAATAGGACTCAAAACCACGAAAATGATCAATGCGGATAATATCCACTGTGGACAGAATGGCCTGCAGGCGTTGTTGCCACCAGGAAAAAAGCTTTTCCTGCACAGCACCGGTGCTCTCCCAGCGATAGAGAGGATTGCCCCAGAGCTGACCTGTTTTACTAAAATAATCAGGAGGAACACCAGCGACCTGCGTTGGTTCCCCGTTCTCAGTCAGAGTAAATATCTCCTGATGGGCCCAGACATCAGCAGAGTCCAGTGCTACATAAATAGGCAAATCACCAATGAGTTTAATCCCTTTTTCCCGGGCATGGCTCTGTATTTTTTCCCATTGGTTAAAGAAGAGGTATTGCTCAAATTGAAAGTAGCGAATATGCTCCTGGAGTTCTTTTTCTGCTTCCTGAAGAGCCTCATCATGGCATTGGCGGATCTTTTCTGGCCACTCCATCCAGCTTTGCTGATTGAACTGCTCTTTTAATGCCATAAACAGGCTGAATTTTCTCAACCAGTGGTGCTTGCCTGTTAATCGGGCAAAAAAGCTCTTTTGCTCTGCGGCAGATAGTTGCTGTTGAAAGGTTTGCCAAGCCCGATGGATGACCCCTTTTTTCCAGGCCGTGACCTGGGAAAAATCAACAGCATACTCTGAAAAAGATCCTGCAAGCAGGTCCTCCTGAGCCAGTAAGCCCATCTGGACAAGTTGCTCAGGACAGATAAAGAGAGGATTGCCGGCAAAGGCTGAACTGCTCATATAAGGTGAATTGCCAAATATTTCGCTGGTTGGGCCAAGAGGGAGAAGCTGCCAGTATTGCTGTCCGCTGTGAGCAAGAAAGTCAATAAAATTAATGCAGCCTGTTCCAAGGTCGCCGATGCCAAACTGGCTTGGCAGAGAAGAGATATGCATTAAAATACCTGATCCCCTGGTATTGTGAAAAAAGGCGTTTTTTTGCGGAGAAGGCATTGCGTTAATTTTGTTGAATGGGTTCATAAAAAGAAATAAGGGAAAAGCTCTTGATTTCTTACATACTATTTACTCGAAAACCAGAAACCGGAACTCTTTGTTTGCTTTTTCAAAAAAAATATACTATACAATACGCTCTTGTTCATTATAAAGTTAGACGAGTAGTGTTTTTTTTATTTTTTCTCTTATTTTTTAGATTCAATGCGCAGGGGGTGACAGGCAGGTGCTGGCAAGTATCAAGGAAGACCTTCTTAAGGCTGGAAGAGACGAAGGATGTATAACCTTTAATCACCTCAATGAATTATTACCAGAAGATGTAAAAGATCCTGGGGCTATTGAAGCGGTTTTTGACTTTCTCAATGCTCATAATATAGAAATCGTGACTATTGAAGATTCGGGGAAAAAAAGAACGCTTTCCGGGGAAGAGTGGACTGGCAAAGCAGCCTTCCCAGGTGAGGATGACCACGGAGCGGTTGCTGTCACTGAGGAACACGAATCTGAAGAGACCACCACAACCTATCTGCGGGAGATGGGTCAGTTTGACCTGTTGACCCCGGAAGAGGAGGCCCACTATTCCAGAGCGATCCGGGAAGGCTTTAATGCCATCATCTGTGCTGTCCGTGAAATTGACTCAGATGTGCCGGAGATCAAAAGTCTGGTGGATCGGATTGACCTCTGGGAGCGCCGCGACCCCACTTTAAAGCCCAAAAAACAACAGCTCAATTATATGCGGAAATGCGTGGAAAAAGCCGCAACCCGCTATCAGGATCAACGAGAGTTGTTCGAGTTGCATACAAGATTAGGTGCCTATAATCGGTCCATTGAAACAGCAAAGGACTGTATGATCCGGGCCAATCTTCGCTTGGTGGTTTCCATTGCCAAGCGGTATATGCACCAAGGCTTAACCTTGGCTGATCTGATCCAGGAAGGGAATCTGGGCCTGATGCGGGCTGTTTTCCGTTTTGATTATACCAAGGGAAATAAATTTTCCACCTATGCCTCATGGTGGATCAGGCAGGCCATTACCAGGGCAATTCTGGATAAAACCCGAACCATCCGTTTGCCGGTTCATTTCCTGGAGTTGCGAAGTCAGTTTTTCAAAGCCTTTTACTCGCTTCTGAAAGAACTGGGCCGCGAGCCAACCCCAGCTGAAATCTCTGAGATGACAGACTTGCCTATGGATAAAATCCTGGCAATTCTGGAGGCCTCGCGGGAGCCGATTTCTTTGGAAACACCTGTGGGAGATGACGATTCTACCTTGGGTGATTTTCTTGAAAATCAGGAATCGGAATCTCCCTACGGTACCGTACAAAATCGCGAATTAGCTGGACGGGTTACCGAAGTGCTTGCCACCCTGACAGACCGAGAAGAAAAGATTGTTCGCCTTCGTTTTGGTATCGGGGAAAAGGCTGAGTATACTTTAGAAGAAATCGGTAAAAAATTTAATGTATCCCGTGAGCGTATTCGTCAGATTGAGAAAAAAGCGCTGAATAGGTTGCGCCACTCAAGCCGACGGGAAAAATTACGCTATTTTCTCGACTAAACGTAACACTACAACCGTAGCACATACAGTTGTTATTGTACAAGCCCCTTCCGTTGGAAGGGGCTTTTTTTGTTTTTTACTGGCCCTTCCGGTCATTATCGTGTATTTATTGAAGATCTTTATTATTTTTTTTCTGTTATAATATTAACTTTTTCGTATATTTTTCAATGGAATCTCTTATACAGCAAGCAGGATTAGGCGATATTCTTGCTCAAGTAAAGCATCAGGAACGTCTCTCATTGGAAGATGGTCAACGCCTTTTTGCCTGTTCCGATATGTTAGCGCTTGGTTATCTCGCCAACCTTGTGCGGGAACAAAAAAATCACAACCAGGCCTATTTTATTTATAACCAGCATATTAACTACTCGAACATCTGCACCAATCTCTGTAAATTCTGCGCCTTTGGCAAAGAAAAAGGTAATGAACAGGCGTATACAATGACAGTTGAGGAGATTAAGGCGAAAGTACAGGAGCGGCTGGAAGAACCCATCACCGAAATCCACATGGTGGGAGGTATTCACCCTGACCTTCCCTATTCCTATTATCTTGAAGCACTGCAAGGTATCAAAGAAGTACGTCCTGATGTGCATATTCAGGCCTTCACCTGTGTAGAAATTCAGCATCTTGCAGATCTCAACGGGCAATCTGTGAGTGATACTCTGGAAGAGCTGAAAAAAGCTGGTTTAGGTTCATTACCCGGCGGTGGGGCTGAGGTTTTTACCCCCCGCATACGTGAGCTGACCTGTCCAAATAAACTGAATGGAGAAGGATGGTTGCGGGTTGCCAAGATCGCACATCAACACGGCCTTCATACCAATGCCACCATGCTCTATGGTCACATCGAAACCATTGAAGAACGACTGGAGCATCTGGATGCCCTGCGGCGTGCCCAGGATGAAACCGGAGGATTCCTGGCCTATATCCCCCTGGCCTTTCATCCAAAAAATACCGCCATGACAGAACATTCCCGAACCACGGGCATGGAGGATCTGAAAAATATCGCTGTGGCTCGCTTAATGCTGGATAATTTTCCGCATATCAAGGCCTATTGGGTAATGATTGGTCCCAAACTGGCCCAAGTAGCATTATCATTTGGCGCAGATGATTTGGACGGAACAGTAAAGGAAGAACATATCACCCGGATGGCAGGGGGAGAGAGTGAGCAGGCCATGGGGCATAACACCTTAATCCAACTTATTAAAGAAGCAGGCAGGGAGCCTGTGGAGCGTGACACCCTGTATGAGGTGCTTGAGAGGTTTTAACTTTTTCTGTAAACCCCTAATAAGGTTTCTGAAAAAAACGCAGCTGTACAGGTTGATCGGACGACCCCAAGGGTCGTCCCTCCTTACAGAAAAAAATATTTCTTGACAAAAGAGCGTTTGGTATTTAGTTATATAGCTAATTAGTTAATTACTAAAACATTCAGTCTGGAGAAAATAATGGATGATCAAGTTGACGATCTGGCTGTTTTGCTTAAATCAATTTCCCATCCCATTCGCCTGAAAATTCTCTGTCTCCTTCAGGACAGGGAACTCACGGTCAGCGAAATTCGGGAAGAGGTGGAAACCAGCGGGGCGAACATTAGTCAGCATTTGAACATAATGCGGAATCAAGGTATTATCGGTTCGCACAAGGAAGCGAATTATATTTATAATCGTATTGCAGATGAACGGATTATTGAGTTAATGAAGACAATGAAGCAGCTGTTTTGCTCCATTGCTTAAGAAGAGATAAAAACAGGAGGCAGTCATGAAGCTTTCAACCAGAGTGATTCAACTTTCCCTGCATAAGCCCAAGATCGTTACTGCGATCATGGTTGTGCTTACCCTGATCATCGGGGCCTTTATCGTGAAGGTGCATGTGGATACAGATCCGGAGAACATGCTTTCCGAAGATGAACCGGTGCGTGTTTTTCATGATCAGACCAAGAAGGAGTTCGGTCTCTATGATGTGGTGGTGTTGGGCGTGGTCAATGAACATAACCCGGATGGTGTGTTTAACCCGGAAACCCTGCAGCGGGTCTACACCCTGAGTAAATTTGCGGCCACCCTGTCAGACCCGGATGACCCGGAACGCCGGGTGGTGAGCCGGGATATCATTGCTCCGGATAATGTGGACAATATTATCCAGGCCGGACTGGGTCAGGTTCGTTTTGAGTGGTTGATGAAAAAGCCGCCCAAGACCCGGGAGGAAGCCCTGAAGATCCGGGATGCCGCCCTGGACAATCCCCTGCTCAAAGGCACAATGGTTTCGGAAGACGGAAAAGCCCTGGGGATTTATCTGCCCATCACCAAAAAGGATTTCGCCCACTCCGTGGCTGAGAAGCTGAAAGACAAGATTGCTGAAATCGGTGCAGGTGATGATGAATTTCATATCACTGGTCTGCCTGTGGCCGAAGACACCTTTGGCAAGGAGATGTTTGTTCAGATGGCGGTTTCAGCACCACTTGCCATGCTCATGATTTTCCTGCTCATGCTCTTTTTCTTTCGTAATCTCCAGCTGATTATCGCTCCGATGATCATTGCCCTGTGTACGGTCATCATCACGATGGGGATGCTCATCGGCACCGGCCACACCCTGCATATAATGAGTTCCATGATCCCGATCTTTATCATGCCCATTGCGGTGGTGGATTCGGTGCATATATTATCGGAATTTTTTGATGCCTATCAGCAGCGCAAAAGCAGAAAGGAGACCCTGATTGAGGTCATGAGGCATCTGTTTAAGCCCATGCTCTTCACCTCGCTAACCTCTTCCGCCGGGTTTGCATCCTTGGCCTTTACCCCAATTCCGCCGGTTCAGGCATTCGGTATCTTTGTGGCCCTGGGTATTCTGCTGGCCTGGTTCCTGACCATTATTTTCATCCCTGCCTATGTGATGATGATGAAGGAAGAAAGCCTGGAGAATTTCGGTGCCGGGGCAACAGAATCCCATGAAAATTCTCTGCTCAACCGCCATCTGCGCTGGATCGGTAAAACTTCATCCGGCAAGCCCTGGCTGGTAATCGGTGTGAATATCGGCATCATGGTTATCGGTGTAATTGGTATCTTTATGATTCAGGTTAATGACAACCCGGTCAAGTGGTTTAAAAAGGGCCATGAAATCCGGGTGGCTGACCGGGTACTGAACAGTCATTTCGGCGGCACTTACGAGGCCTATCTGGTATTGAAGGAGAATGTGCAGGAGATGACCGTTGCCCAGGTGGCTGCGCAGTTGAAAGAAAAACTTCAATCCTCCTTGCAGGAATCTCCGGCAATTCTGACCTCTGCAATGGAGGATATTGATCAGGAAGTTGCGGACAGGCGAACCGTTGCAGGCTTCAAGGACGCCTTGGCCCAGCTCTGGAATATGGAACTTGACAATGCCCCGGAAGACGATGATACTGTCTATTATTTATGGGAAAAAGCCTTGGACACCCTGCCGCGAACAGGCAGTCAGAAAGAGGTATTCAAGCGACCTGATGTGTTGCGCTATATTTCAGCTCTGGAAGACCATTTGGTCAAATCAGGTGATGTAGGGAAGTCCAACACGATTGCCGATGTGGTAAAAAAGGTGCATATGGAGCTGTTTGAGGGGGATCGGGAACGGTACACCATTCCGGACTCGGTCAATGCTGTAGCCCAGACCCTGATTTCCTTTCAGAACAGCCATAAACCCGATGACCTCTGGCATCTGGTGACCCCGGATTACACCAAGGCCAATATCTGGTTGCAGCTACGCAGCGGTGATAACAAAGATATGGAACGGGTGATTGAGGAAGTGGAGCAGTATTTTGCTGATAATCCGCCGCCGGTGGAAATGAGCCATGACTGGGCCGGATTGACCTACATCAACGTGGTCTGGCAGGACAAAATGGTTACCGGAATGCTGGAATCCTTTCTCTCCAGTTTTGCGGTGGTCTTCCTGATGATGGCCTTCCTGTTCCGCTCACCGACCTGGGGCTTGCTGGCAATGGTGCCGCTGACCTTTACCATCGGCTTTATCTACGGGGTGATCGGCCTGATCGGCAAGGATTATGATATGCCGGTGGCAGTGCTCTCCTCCCTGGCTCTGGGACTGGCTGTGGACTTTGCCATCCATTTCCTCCAGCGTACCAGGATGACAATGGCTAAGACCGGGGATTGGGGCGCGGCTATCCGGGATATGTTTGATGATCCGGCCCGGGCTATCCTGCGTAACATCATTGTTATCGCCATCGGCTTTACCCCGCTCCTGCTGGCACCGCTGGTTCCCTATCAGACCGTGGGTATCTTTCTGGCGACGATTATGCTCTACTCGGGCATGGCTACCCTCTGGATTCTTCCAGCTCTGTTGACTGTGATGAAGGATTGGGTGTTTAAGAAGGAGTTGAAGGCGTTTGCGGAGAAGGCGGAGGGGTGATACAGTAGAGGTTTTCCCGGCAACATTTCGGTGTGGGGTGTTGTCGGGGGAGATGTAAGTGCTGTCGAACGATTCTATAAACAGGAGAATTAAATGGCTAAGATAGAGATACCGCCCTTTGTGAAGAATATGGGGAGTAAATTGATTGCCTATATTCTCAATATTTCCAATGAGAATGCCGGAAAGCTTTTAAACTCAGATTTTGAGCTGCCGCAAGAGAAAGAAAAAATTCTTTGTCAATTTGCGAAGAAGCTATAAATTTCAGAGAGGAATGTTTAGATATTACCCTTAAAGTTATTAGAAAACTCTACACAGAAAAAGTCGAGTTGATCAATATTGCTAACAGTGCTGAAAGATCGAAAGAGTTGGCTATTGTTTAAGTATAACGCAGAAAAAGACCAATAAACAAAATACGCACGTTCCCCGTTGACTATTATCCGGGAACAATTCCGGCAGTCATCAATGTTTCACCGGAAGCCTTTGAAGAGAAAGCTAAGTTTGAGAGATTGAGTATATGGAACTGACAGACGTAATAGAAGAAATCAGGCTTGTACCGAAAAACAGATTGCGAGACGTTTATAATTTCATCCATTTTTTCAGGCTCGGCCTTGAGAAAGTTCAGGATGAATCGGAAGATATCATGCAGTTTGCGGGCTGCTGGCAGGATATGACAGACGAGGAATTTGAGGATTTTTCACAGGAAATCACAGACCGTCGTCGACAGGCATTTTCCGGGAGGGTACCTCATGAGAACATCATTGATTGATACGGATATCCTCTCAATGTTTTTCAGGAATGATCCTGAAGTGATCGCCCGTTTCGCATCTTATCTTGCACGGCACAAAAAGATAAACATCAGTATCATAACATATTACGAAATCATGAGCGGCCTGATACACCGTGATGCCCAAAAAAAGATGTCTTTATTTCTCAATTTTGCTGCCAAAAACAACGTGCTGCCGCTCACAGAGCAATCTGTAAAGATTTCCGCTGAGATATACGCCGAATTGCGGAAGGAGGGAAAACCGCTGGATGATATTGACCTTCTGATTGCAGGTGTCGCTATTGCTCATAATTTGGTTCTTGTTACCCATAATCAAAAGCATTTTGCAAGAATCAAAAAATTAACGTTTGAGGATTGGAGTCAAAAATAGGTGTGCATCCCGGCAGTCATTATGTGGATTGAGCAGGAGTTTCACAAACTGCCGCCCTTGGAGTAATATCATGAAATACCCGAAAGTTCAGTCAGTCAAGACGACTGATAACTATATCCTGATCGTTGAATTTGATAATCATGAGACGAAACAATATGACGTGACTCCGTTGCTCGAAAAAGAGATGTTTTCTCCTTTGAAAAACAACGCCCTGTTTAAATCTGTTCGGGTGGAACAGGGAGGCTGGGCCGTTTCCTGGAACGATGAAATTGATCTCAGTGAATTTGAATTATGGAAGCATGGAAAATTGATGGATGAACAGCATGAGTAACCGGCACAAAAAAGAACTGGAGGTGACTGAAGCCCGTCGGCAGGCGGGGTTTGAAGAACCTATGGATTGGGCTGAAACAAAAAGAACATTGCTGAATAGGCAGATAGAAACGGAGGATGTAATATGAGATCGGAAACAATCAGAAAGGAAGCAATTCGATTGGGACTTGCCGAGAAACTGCTCTTAGTTGCAGACCTATGGGACTCCATAGCGTTGGACAATGACGAAGTCCCTTTACCCGATTTGCAGAAAAGGGAATTAGACAAAAGGTATAAAGAGTATACAACAGGACAACAGAATCTTCATGACTGGCATACTGTTCATGAAGGTTTGAGGAATAAGTATAAATGAGACTGCGCTATACCGACAGGTCAGCAAACGACCTTGAACTGGCGTTTTCATGGTATGAGCGACAGAGACGAGGCCTCGGTTTCGATTTTCTTGATTGTGTAGAGTCAGCTTTGGAGAGCGTCATTGAACATCCCGAAATGTATCAGATACGTTATGCGAATTTTCGGAGCTGTGTTATCAGAAGATTTCCGTTTTCAATTTTCTATACAATTGAGTCCGAAGAAATCGTGGTACATTCCGTGTTTGACAGCAGACAGGATCCAAAGAAGAGACCTTGACACTTACCCATCTTCTCTGTTGACTATCTGGCAACCATCCCGGCAGTCTCATGTCTCGCCGGAAGCCTTGCAAAAAGGAATAAACCATGCCTGAAATGCCGCCCGCAGGGCAAACGCATTTAATTTATAGACCATTCAATACTTTCAGCAAGTAATCGTTATCCCAACTGGCCATGATTCGTTTATTTTTGATTCCGACCTGAGCTGTTTTTTTGGCTCTTCGCAGATTAGTGGGGAACGCCATGTTCCGCACTAATCTACGAAGAGCCGAAAGCCTATGCTTCTGTTACAGTGATTGTTTTTAGAGATAATCGAAAAAAGCAGTCAGCACGCTAACTGTCCATCTATATAATAATCGCTCCAGAGGAAATGATCATGTTATCACTGTCACAGGAAGATAAAAAACTGTTGGATCGGCTGAACAAACACCCCGACCTGAAGAACCGGGCTACCAACTTAAGGCGGGACAGCCTGCAAAATCAAGCAATTGCGCAGTTCGTCGCAAGCTGCTCATAGCGTGCCTTTTGCCGGTCTCGAAGACCTCAGAATCCGAACTTTTGTCCCGGCTTAAGCTGGTAGCCTTTTTTTCGGTGCATGTTGTAGAGGCAGACCTGCGTGTCTGCCCAGCATAAAAGGGCGAACACATAGGTTCGACCCTACGGCACTCCAATAATGGGTAAAATTTTTCTTGTTGAATCCCTTATTGACTCGCTGTAGATTCCAAAAACTGCAACAACTCAGATTTTGGTGAAAGAATCAGCGAGGTATTCGCACCGATAATATTACGATAGCTTTCCAGACTTTTCTGAAAGAAGTAAAAATCCCTGTGCCTGTTATAGGACGTACCGTACAGGGCAGTTGCTTCTGCATCAGCCTTACCGCGAATCTCAGTGGCCTTCCGATTAGCCTCAGAGGTAATCTCCTTCAGCTCACGCTCAACCTTACCAAGGATCTCAGCCTTGCGCCCCTCACCCAGGGATCTTTTTTCTGCTGCGATCCGCTTCCGCTCAGAGATCATCCGGCTATAGACCTTTTGTCGAACAGACTGGATGTAGTTGACCCGCTTGAACATAACATCAATCAACTCAATACCATATTTCTTGGTGTTTTTAGATGCCTGTTGCAGAACCATCTCACTGATCTTATCACGGCCCTTTTCAGGAACCCGGTTCATTTCCTCGTCTCTGGAGCGGGCAATACTGTATGCCTCATCCCAATCTGAAGAACGAATAATTTCTATAAGATCATTTTGGTTGACCAGGTCCCGAACCGCACCGTTGATAATATCATCAAGCAGGGTCTGAGCACCTGTTTCATTTTTTACTGCCTGAAGATAACGCAGAGCATCCGTGATCCGCCATCTGGCTGTATTATCCATAAAGATAAAGGTCTTATCATTGGTAGGAATCTGATTGGGATCACCGTCCCAGATCAGAATACGTTTTTCAAAAAAGCGCACTCGCTGGATAAACGGGAGTTTAAATTTTAAGCCGGCAGTGGTCTTGGATTCGCCCACCGGAGCACCAAACTGGGTAATAACGGCCTGTTTATCTTCCCGAAGGATATAAAAACCGTCAATAATACTGAGGATAAGTGCGACAACAAGCACAAGGGAGGCTATTTGTATCAGCTTTTTCATGATGTATTGTATCCTGCTGTTATTTTATATGAAAGTCCGGTTGACTCCTTGAGATCTTCAGGGGTAACTTCCATATCTTGTTGTCCCTCCCCAAGGGGAGGGATGAATTTCTATATAAAAGTCCGGTTAATTCCTTGAGATCTTCAGGGGTAGCTTTCATATGTTGTTATCCCTCCCCAAGGGAAGGGATCGAAGTTTATGAGTACGTGCATGTATCACTGCTCAAGAGGAGTAGCCCTGCCTGTCTGCCCATTCTCTGTCAAATTCAAAAAAGGAAGCACAGGTTGCTCTTTCCCATCCATCACATAGATTTGCTTCACCTTGGGCAAAATATCCTGCATAGTCTCAAGATACATACGCTTGCGGGTGACCTCTTCTGCTTTCATATACTCCTGGACAATGGCATTAAAACGAGTGGTTTCACCCTTTGCATCATTGATCCGCTGAACAGCATACCCGTGGGCTGACTCAATAATCTGTTTTGCAGAGCCGCGAGCCTTGGGAATCACCTTGTTATAGTATTCCTCTGCCTCATTCACCAGGCGCTTCATATCCTGATCCGCCTCATTCACCTCATTAAAGGCTGGTTTAACCGCATCTGTGGGGGTGATGTCAAGGAGCTGAAGGGTACTGATATGCACCCCGCATTCCAGCTTATCCAGATCCTGCTGCAACTCCTGCATGGCCATGCCAGCAAGAATCGAACGATTTCCCAGCACATAATCAAAATCCATATTCCCGACAATCCGACGAATCACGGTCTCTGAATTATCACGAACTGCCTGCGGGACATCACGAACCCTGAAGAGAAAACGAACCGGATCACTGATCGTATACTGAACAATCCAGGCCACATCAATGACGTTTTTGTCACCAGTTAACATCAAAGACTCGAGATCAAAGCCTTCCTTACTGAATGTGGTGTTCTGGCCTGGTGTCCTGGTACGGAAGCCAAACTCTTCTTTACGTACGGTTTTAACATCCACCCGTTCCATATCTTCGATATAGGGTAGTTTGAAGTGGAGTCCTGGCTCAGTGGTTCGGTGATATTGACCAAAGCGCATAACAATGCCCTGCCACCCGGCTTCAATGGTGTAAAAAGAAGAGTAAATAATCTGAAAGCATATGATTGCCAGCACAATCAAGGCTATCTTACCGATTCCGGCAAGGACATTGCGAGGGTCTGGCCCCTCCCCTTTTTGAGAAGGTGGTTTTTCCTTACCTTCTTCGTTAAATGCGTCTCTGATCTTCTGGATCAAGGCAGCCAGAAAATCTTCCGGAGTTCCTGGTTTTTTCTTTTTCCCCCAAGGGGATTGGTCATTCATGGGCATAAATATACCTTTACGGATGAAGAAACGATGTGTGAAATATGTATGAATAGTTGATTAAGACATTCATACATTAGAAACTGTAATGGATTGTCTTACAAGTGGTTTTTTGCTTTTTTTCCGAAAGTATCTACAGCAGGCAAATGAAATTCTGTTGCAGAATCCTGTCAGTTTTTTCAGGGAAGAGGTTCCACAGGGAACTTTGGGTATTCTCCACCAGTAGCTAACAGCCAGCAGAGGACAAGCAAAAGCAAGGAAAGGAAAAATAAGACCAGCTGAAGCTTCTGCTTACGGCCTAGCATATCAAGATCTGTGAGTTGAAGCAATACCCCATAAAGTACCCCGTTGACCAGACCAAATACATGGGCACCAAAATCTGTCCGTTCTCCCCCGCTTCCCAGCATAGCTAATAAACCAACCCCGGCACCGAGCGGAAGAACCAGCTGCCGAATCACTGTGGACGCGCCATTATTCAGTTGTCGCCCGCAGAGAATGCCAACAGCTGCAAATACTGCTGTGGAAAAACCCACTGAATAATGTGGGGTGTTACGAAAGATGATATTGCATAAATTGCCTGTCATGGCAGCAATAAGCAGGATCAACCAGCCCATACCATAGCCTGTGGCCTTACAGAGCAAATGAACAATCACCCCGCCAATCACACAATTACCAACAAGATGCATCTGGTCAGCATGCAGGGTTAATGCTGTCACCAAACGCCACCATTCCCCTTGCTCCAGTATGGCAGAACTATTCACTGCCCCGACCTTGAACCAAGGATTAACAGACTGCCAGGGACCAGTCAACCAATAAAAAATAATCAGTCCACCAATCATAAGCAAAGTAGGTGGATTATCAGTGCGGACAACAGGACGAACCACTGAAGGCGGTGGAGGCCAGGAACGATTTTCTTCCCGAAAGGCCTGGAGTTCGCCCATAGCCCGCTTTGCATCTCTTTTTCGACTGAGAAGGATACCTGCTTGGCGGTCGATCTGCTGATCAATGCCAACAGCACTGAGAACCAAGGACCAATCCTCTATATCGGCCAGCCCTCCCTTGGCCACAAGCACCCAGGTATCTTCCGCTCCTGCATCCTCTCCCATCTCTCCCATTATACGGTCTTGCATGCTGTGTTATCCCAGGTCAGGGAAGTCAGGGAATGGGAGCAAAGTTACTCTGAAAAAATCTCTGCACAAAATTTGCCTAATCGTCCCAGGTCCTGACAGACATGCACACCACTCGCTTCCAGGGCCTGAATCTTTGCCTTTGCACTGCCTCGTGAACCTGAAACAATAGCACCTGCATGGCCCATATGCCGTCCTGAAGGTGCTGTCAGTCCAGCAATAAAGCCCACCACTGGTTTATCCACGGTCTCCTGAATAAAGGCAGCTGCCTCTTCTTCAGCTGTACCGCCAATTTCACCCAGCATAACAATCCCTGTGGTCTGTTCATCCTTGGCAAAGGCAGCAAGGCAGTCAATAAAACCTGTTCCGTTTACAGGATCGCCACCAATCCCGATACAGGTGGACTGGCCCAGCCCCGCCTTGGTGAGTTGGTCAACCAATTCATAAGTCAGGGTTCCAGAGCGTGAAATCACCCCAATGGATCCTGGTTTATGGATATGACCAGGCATAATCCCGATCTTACAAGCCCCTGGTGTGATAATCCCTGGACAATTGGGACCGATCAATCTGCTGGAAGTTCTCTGGAGAGCTGCACGCACCCGCAACATATCATGAATAGGAATCCCTTCGGTGATGCAGATAATCAGGTCAACCCCGGCGTCTGCGGCCTCCATAATGGCATCTGCGGCAAAAGGAGGGGGCACAAAAATCATTGAGGCATTGGCCCTGGTTTCCTGCACAGCATCATGAACTGTATTAAAAACCGGGATCCCGGCGACCTCCTGCCCGGCCTTACCCGGCGTAACCCCGGCCACCACCTGGGTTCCATATTCCTGACATTGCAGGGTATGGAACTGACCTTCTTTCCCGGTGATTCCTTGCACAAGAAGTCGAGTGTCCTGATTGACAAAAATACTCATGGGTTAGATACCTGCTTCTTTAGTTTTAATCTATATCGCGGACACATCGCACATAATTCAACATATAACGAACATCCCCTTGAGGGCCGAGATAATCTGGAAAACTTTCTGAATCACCGAATTTAGGATCACTGCGCTGCGCTCCGGCCCCGTGGACATCGTACAGCACATCGTCAATTTTGCCCTGGGCCTCGCCAAAAGCAATATACACCGCCTTGTCATAGACCAGAGGATTATAACTGTCAAGATGCGTAGTTCCGGTCCAGAAATATGGATACTGCGGATTTCCGTCCGGATCTACAATTTGCGTTGTGGAAAACAACGGATCAATAGCAGCAGTCCCGGTTTCATCCGGTGAACGGGAGTAATCAACAATACTTTGCAGTTCTTTTGGATTCGGGAGCCGCCAATCATCATGACCAGCCAGCTCAAGGGCTTCAGCATAGGCCAGTGCATCTTCCCAGTTACGAGCGCTTCCATCATCGGCCTGCTGCCACATCAGGCCCGTGGCAAGGTCAGAGATTGTTCCGTCTTCGTTATCAACAAAATTATTTGTTCCGTAGTCAGTATTTCCGCGCACCAAACGAAAATACGCAGTGCTTTCGCTGGCAGTATTCGCAGGAGGATCGTATTTCGGATATCCCTTGATCCTGCCGTCAATGAAATTCACCCCAAAGACCGTTGCATCTCCATCCATGGTCGTGCCCACATATTCGGTGGCCGACCAGGTTTGAGCGTCCATAATCCGTTCTCCGCTGCTTGTATCACCAAAGGGCTGAACAAAATAGTCGGTATTAATAAACAGGGTATAGGTATCTGGATCGCTGCCGTCTCCTTTTGCTCCGGTGAACAAAATCAGCGAATACAGTTCTTTGATCGTGGGCAACCGCCAATCGGTATAGCCACCAAGGGTTGAACTTGATGCTAAGGTGTTGGCTTCTGACCACGTCATCTTATCTCCCATGTCCTGTTGCCACATCAGGCCGGTGACATTATCAGTAATGGTTTCGTCTCCGTTATCCGTATACGAAGGCTGATTGCCGTTATAATGAGCATCCTGACCGTAAAAGGCTTCACCGGTCGCCGGAGTGGAGGCCAAGAGAGAGTTGTTGCTGTAATAATCACTCACCCCTGTATCCACAATCGGGTAACTCAGAGCTGTTTCTGTTGTTGAAGAGCCGTTCAAAAGCAGCAGAGAAAAAGTCCCCTGCAACGCGGCAGCACCGGAATTTTCTGCTGCGAACTCTTGAACCCAGAAGGCGTCAGTTGCCATAAATAATCCTGCCAGCAGTAATCCTGCTGTGACCGGATTGATAGAATTCTTCACGTATTCTTTCCAGTCTTATTATGACATCAAGCGAATCCCAATGCCTTTAATTTTGCCGATGCATCATCCACATCTGTTGCCGTGATCAGATCCAGGCCGGATTCAGCTAATATTTTTCTGCCTTCAGCCGCATTGGTTCCTTCCATCCGAACCACAACCGGTAATTGCAAGCCAACCTTTTGGGCCGCAGCCACAACACCGGCAGCCAGAATATCGCAGCGCAAAATCCCGCCAAATATATTAATCAGGATTGCTTCAACATGGGGATCTGAGAGCAGGATCTGAAAGCCATGTTCAATCATGTTTTCATTGGCACCGCCCCCCACATCAAGGAAGTTTGCAGGTTCTGCTCCGGCCTGTTGGATGATATCCATGCTTGCCATGGCCAGACCTGCACCGTTAACAATAGTCCCTATATTTCCATGCAACCTGATATAATGCAACCCATACTTTCGCGCTTCCAGCTCCAGCGGATCATCCTCCGAACTGTCATACAGGGCGAGCAATGCCTTTTGTCGATACAGAGCATTGGAATCCACCTCAGCCTTGGCATCAATCAGAAAAAAATCCTCGTCAGAAGTCAAGGCCAGGGGATTGATCTCTGCCAGCAGGAGATCGTTTTCCATCACAGCTCGGTACAAATCAGAGAGAAGCGAAGAAAATGAGGCAAAGAGCTCGCCGCTCAAACCAAGCGCATAGGCAAGTCTTCGTTTTTGATAGGCCTGGAGTCCCACCAAGGGATCAACCTGAACCCGGATAATTTTTTCAGGCCGGGTTGCAGCTACCTCTTCAATATCCATGCCTCCTGCTGCTGAGGCAATGATAAGGAAAGAGCCGGTTGAGGAATCCGGCAATATGGAAAGATAAAACTCACGCTCAATAGCAACGCCCTTTTCTAAAAGAAGCTTATTCACTGTGGTGCCTTCTCCCACAGTTTGCGGCGTTTTAAGTGTCATCCCGTGAATGGAGTGAACCGCCTTACAGGCATCTTCCATGTTCGAGGCAATCAAAATTCCCCCGGATTTCCCCCGGCCACCAGCATGTACCTGGGCCTTAATGGCAATGGGGAACCCCTCTTTGCCCACATGCTCCCTCACATACTTCATAGCCTTTTCCGGTGTTTTTGCCAGCCACCCTTCCGGGATGGGCAGGTCGTAACGGCTGAAAAGTTCTTTTGCCTGATATTCATGCAGCTTCATAGCTTATCATTTTTTGAAGAAAGGGAAAAAATGCCCGTTTTCACTCGTTCAAGAATGAATACGGTAATAGAGGATCAACGGCATGAAGAATATCTTCCTCTTCCGTTAAAAAAAGAAAAACCGTAGTTTCAGCGAAAGGGTACACCCTCTCAGCTTTGCCCTGATAATTGCTTGGAAAATCCGCAGGAAATTACACCTTTTTGATCACCACATTCCACTGATCGCCCTGCTTTTCCTGACATAAAATCACATGCCCTTCCTGTTGTACGGAACCAGGTACGTTTCTGATGGGAGGCCCGTCGTCCAGAATAATCTCCAAGGTCTGACCTGATTCCATATTACTTAGAAGCATCTTTGTTTTCGCATAATTCAGAGGACATCTCACGCCACTCAAATCTTCAAATCTATCTGCTTTCATATTGTTATTGCTGGATGTAGTGTGATGTGTAACCACGACAGATGTCGAGTATACATTCGATCAAGCTGACAGGTCACAGGTTGCCCGATCCCCTTCTTCAAGCTCATGCAGCGTGGGATTTTCTCCACAAAGAGGACAGTCGGAGCGTTTTTTCAGACTCACCCGCCGGAAATGCATATTTTTGGCATCAAAGGTAAGAAGAGTATCTGTGAGAAGGGTTCCGGCTCCAGTAATAAATTTAAGGGCTTCCGCAGCCTGAATCGTTCCCAGCATACCAGCGATGGCACCGAGCACCCCGGCCTGTGAACAACTGGGAACCGCATCAGGAGGCGGGGGCTGCCTGAAAGAACAACGATAGCAGGAAGAGTGACCAGGAAGAACTGTCATGGTCTGACCATCAAAACGTAAGATACCGCCATGCGAGAAAGGCAAACCAGCCATTACGCAGGCATCGTTAATCAAAAATTTGGTGGCAAAGTTATCAGTACCGTCCAGAACAAAATCGTAGCCACTTATTATTTCTTGTATATTTGAAGCATTGAGATATATTTTGTAGGTATTTACTTCAATATCAGGGTTGATAGCACGCATTTTTTCAGCAGCAGACTCAACCTTTGGACGTTGCATATCACTTGAAAAATGAATCACCTGTCTTTGCAGATTCGATATCTCAACAACATCTGCATCTACAATACCTATGCAACCTACTCCGGCCGCAGCAAGATAAAGAGCAATCGGAGATCCCAAACCACCAGCACCGATAACCAGCACCCGGGCATTCATGAGTTTTTCCTGCCCCTCTGGACCTACTTCCTGAAGAATAATATGACGGCTGTAACGATCCAGCTGCGTGTCGGTTAATTGCACCATTAATTCGTTCAAATAATCAGTTTGCTGTACACAGGATATTGAACATCCTGTAAAATTTTTTATAAACAGCTTTCCTGTGCCCTTTACCCAAATTATTCCTCAAGGTAAAGAGCACAGGAATCTCAACAGAGTTACCAGAGATTACTCTCAGCCACCTGCCATAAAATACAGGAAATCAACCTCGTTCCTGTCCACTATCATGGTATTTTGGTAGGTGCCCCGATCAACGATCTCGCCGTTGAGTTGTACTGCCACCATCTCAGGGGATGCCACCTGCTCCATTTCCAGCAAACCAGCAACGCTCAAATTCGTTACCTTATCAATAAAACGAGATTCTCCGTTTAATCTGATCTCCATAACTTCTCCTCCAAAAAAAACTTATGGTTTTATCGTAAAAATCAACCCAATTTCCTGTATAATTACAAAGCAGTTATTAGCTCAGCTATACAGAACCACACTATACTTAGTACAATGGGAGGGGTAAATATGTCAAGCTGAAAAGTGTTTTCAACCCAGAATTGGTTCAATTTTTTTAACCCTTAATATACCCCCTGGAAAGCAACCTGGCCTGGTTATTTCCCAATACAAAAGCGCGTAAAGAGGACATCAAGAACATCATCAGGTGTGGTCAGGCCAACAATATCAGCAAGATAATCTAAAGCGGCCCGCAGATCGACTGCCAGCAGATCAGCAGGGCCAGCCATCAATAAGGTCTGTTTAACCTGCTCACAGGCTGCCAAGGTCTTTTCCAGGACCATTTTATGGCGAAGGTTAGGAGCACAGGAAATCCGTTCACCCATCTCTTCTACTTCGCCGATTATTGTCTGATACACGGTTTCCCTAAGCTGAATGATGCCGACAGCGTTCTTAGCTGCGGTCTGAACCAGAGGTGCTGGGGCAAAAAAATCGCCCAGATCCTGGAGCAAAGCCTTATCCGCAATATCAACCTTATTCAACACCACAACCCGCTTTCGCTCTCCCAGGGAAGAATACAGGGCCTGATCAACCTCTGTCAGCCCCTGACTGGCATCAACCACAAAGAGTACCAAATCCGCTTCCCCCATCTTCTGGCGGGCCCGCTCAATACCCAACTCTTCCACAGCATCTTTATGCTCCCGAATGCCAGCCGTATCAACCAGATGAACAGGGATTCCGTGAACAGAGATCAGCTCTTCAATGGTATCACGGGTTGTTCCGGGAATCTCAGTCACCAGGGCCCGTTCTTCCTGCAGCAGCTGATTGAGCAGGCTTGATTTGCCCACATTGGGACGGCCCGCAATCACCGCCTTGACCCCTTCCCGGATCACCCTGCCCTGATCAGCCAAGGCAAGCAGGGTCTGGAGGGGCTGCTCAACCTGTTCTTGTAATTGGCTAAGTAAACGATCTGCATCAAGAATATCTGTCTCATCATCAGGAAAATCAAGAGCCAGCTCAACAATTGCTAACACCTCAACAAGAGCATCCCGAATTGCGGTAATACGCTCATGTAAGCGACCTTGAAGCTGCCCAACAGCTAACTCAACCCCCCCCATACTCTGGGCCTGCAAAAGGTCGATAACCGCCTCAGCCTGGGTCAGATCAATGCGACCGGCAAGAAAGGCCCGTTTGGTGAATTCACCCGGTTCAGCAGCCCTTGCCCCTGCTGCCAGGATCTCTGCCAGGATAGTCTGTTGAACCAGATAACTCCCATGGCATTGAATCTCAGCCACATCTTCACGGGTATAGGTATGAGGCCCTTGCATAAAAACAGCCATGACCTCGTCAAGCACAACACCATCACGACTTTGTACTGTACCGTAACAGAGCTTATGACTGGGCAATGAACCAGCAGCATGCAGATTTTCTGGCCGGTGGGGCTGAAAAAGCCTGCGTAAAATCGCACCAGCAGCAGACCCACTGATACGAACCACCCCAATACCGCCGACCCCAGGAGCTGTGGCAATGGCTGCTATGGTATCGTCAGACGGTATCATCAGACGGTATCGTCAGCTTTCTGAAGTACGTTCAGCCTGCTGTCCCTTTTTTCCCTTTCCCTTGCGAGGAAAGGATTTCTTTTTCCCAGGCTTATAAATCAGCACTTTTTTAAACAGGCCTGCTCCCACAGAACGACTACGAATGGTCTTATCCTCCTGTAGCACCATATGCACTACCCGTCGCTCTGAAGGATTTAAAGCCGGTATAGCCTGAGTCTTGCCTTCTTCCCTGACCTGTGCTGCCAGCTCCAGAGCCAATTCTTTCAGCTCCTCAGCCCGACGCTCCCGATAGGTACCCACATCAAGGGAGAGCATAATCCGGTCTGGCAGATGTCTGGAGGTCATTTTGCGCAACAAATATTGCAGGCTGTCCAGGGTCCTGCCCTCTCTGCCCACAAGCTCTTCCTCATACTCCTCACTGATATGGCAGGCAACAGTGTATTTTTTCAGAATAACAGTCACTGTTGAGGGAAACCCCATCAGCTCCAGCATGGTTGAGATGTCTTCCTGAATCTCTGCCATACGTTCTTCAGAAGGAAGTTCAGGCGGAGGCTGATCAGCCTCTGCATGCCGTGCAGACCGTGGTGCTGTTTTCTTACCATCTTCTTTCGAGCCACTTTCTTTACGTCCACTGTCTTTACGAACAGTGGGATCTGCACTTTCAGCCTGTTCTGCTGTCTTTTGCCTGCTCTTCTGCCCAGATTGCGTTCGGGCCTCTTGTGCTTGTTCCTGCTCAGCAACATCCTGTTGCTCTTCCCTCTTTGTTACCCGGATATGCGCTTTTTTACGACATAGTCCAAAAATTCCTGACGATCCGGTTTCCAGGATTTCAATATCCAATGCATCCTGAGAAATCGAAAGCTGTTGACAAGCCTCGGCAATAGCATCTGTAACAGTGCCGCCGTAAAAATCTTTTCCTTGTACCATGTAAACGGTTCCTCTTCTATGAAAATGGCTGGGAAACCCCGACCACGTCATCTGCTTATTTCACCTTCTCATGTCCCAAATCAGTAAGACTGAAAAGCGAAATAGAATATTCTCTTAGCCAGTTGCGACGGCTCCTTTGCCTGTCTGTCGATTAATCAACTGCTGCTGAAGAATTGAAAGCAGGTTATTAACAAACCAATACAGAACCAGACCTGATGCAAAATTAATAAACATCACAGTAAAAATAATTGGCAAGAACTGCATAATCCTGGCCTGGGTCGGATCAGCTGTTGTTGGTGTCATCTTCTGCTGTAAATACATAGAAGCACCCATCAAAATCGTCAGCACCGGGATCCCGTGTAACACTGGAATATCAAAGCCTATCATCAAACGATCCGGTGCTGACAGGTCATTAATCCACAGCATAAAGGGAGCATGACGTAATTCAATGGCTGCCATCAATACCCGATAGAGTGCAAAGAAAAAAGGAATCTGAATCAGCATGGGCAAACAGCCACCCACGGGATTAACCTTATAGGTTTTATATAAGGCCATCATTTCCTGATTCATCCTGGCCGGATCATCCTTATGTTTTTCCCGGAGCTTTGCAACCTTGGGCTGCAACTTCTGCATATTCTTCATGGACTTCATCCCTTTCTGAGTAATAGGCCAGAAAGTGCCCTTAATCAGACAGGTTAAAAGGATAATGGCAATACCGTAGTTTCCCAGAATAGAATGAAAAAAGTTCAGGAGGTACAACATTGGCTTAGCCAGAATATCAAACCAGCCAAAATTAATTGCCTCTGCAAGCTTATAGCCGGTTTCCTTTAAATATGCTAATTTTTTGGGACCAAAATATCCCTCATAGTGAAACTCCCTGGTTTCATCAGGGAGCAATTTCGTAATACCGCCTGCCAGGACAGTACGAACCTTTTCCTGGCCCACAGCAGTAAAAGAACCAATATTTCCTTTGGCAGGGATCAGGGCGCACATAAAATAACTATCCACATGGGCGGCCCAACTCAGATCTCCCTGCATTAAAAACGGTCTGTCAATCAGGTCGTCTCTATCAATCTCCTCCAGTTCACCATTAATGTAGGCACTGGGTCCGTTAAACACGCCAGCAGAAGCACCAGCCAGGCCACCACCAGCAGCACCAGAAGAAAACGGGGCATTGGTCATTGCCAGGGCCGGACTTATCTGAAGCGGTACTGCGCCAGTATTTCTGATCACATACCTGCTATCAATGAGATAGGTGTTTGAAGTAAAAGTGAGATGCCGTTCAATCTCTATCCCGTTGTCCTGGTCCGCAGTCATGATTAACTTGCCGGTTCCTCCTTCATCAACCCGGACAGAATCTGTCTCAGCCTGAAAAAATAAGAGATCCTGGCCTGCCCCGTTGTCCAGAGAAAAGACCATAGGAAATTCAGCAGGATTACTGGTTGTAATCATCTCCATCGGAGGTGCATCTTCTGCCTTTGCTGTCTGATATTTTTTCAGGACAAAACTTTTCAGACCACCGCCCTGCTCAAAAAAAACAGCTGTATACAAAGGAGTCTCAACGACAATCTCACGGGCATCAAGATTTACAACAACATTCTGTGTTGCCTGAGCCTGCATTACCGAAGCTTGTCCTGCCTGACCTCCAGGAACAGAGTCAGTCGATACAACCGCACTGGTTGCGCTCTCACCCTGTTGCACCGTACCAGTAGTATCTCTTGTACCTGTATTTCCCTGCTGCTCAAGCTGCCCCGGAGCAACTGGTGGCGCCGGGGGCATAAAGAACGATTGATACCCTATCAGGATAACAAATGAAATAATAATAGCCAAAAAGGCCCGTTGCATGTCCATGAAAAATTTTTCCTTGAAATAGGTAGGTTCCAGAGAGAGGAATTATTGAGAACGGAGAGTACAAAAACTATTCAACCGGGTCATAGCCGCCAGCGACAAAGGGATGACAACGCAGAATACGGGAAAGAGAAAGCCATCCCCCACGTAGCGCACCGTACCGGGCAATGGCCTCAACAGCATATTCCGAACAGGTCGGTACATAGCGACAGCTGGGTGGGAAGAGCGGCGAGATACCGTAACGGTACCCTTTTACCAGGAAAAGCAAAAGAAACGCCGCAAGACCTGTCTTTTTTGGGGATTGCATCACCTCCACCATCCCCAGGTCTTCTGCCTGTAATGGCTCAGAATGCTCATGCCGGTTATGCTGATTATGCTGATCATGAGAACAACCACACATTACTCAGCACCTTCAGCCCCGGTCATACTGGCAACCGCATCACGGACAGCCTGCAACCCGGTGAGAGGGAACCCCGGTCGCACAGCAAACACTATATCGCTGCCTTGGGGGAACACCTCCCTGTGCAGGCGAAACGCCTCACGAATAATCCGTTTTATCCTGTTGCGCTGTACGGCATTCCCAACCTTTTTCGGTACAGAGATTCCTAATCGGCTCCCGGTAAAACAACTGTCTTTCTGCTCACCCCCCAAATAGATAAGGGTGAATCCTTTTCCGTATAACCGGTCCCCGTTTCGGTACACCCTGTTAAAGTCTCTGGTTTGCCTGAGACGTACAGAGTTCCTCTGTCCGAACCGTTGCATACGAATCCAGCAAATCAGGCTGAAAGGCTCTTCCGTCCTTTGGCCCGACGACGCTTAATGATTGCCTGCCCGGAACGGGTTTTCATACGTACCCGAAAACCGTGGTTCCGTTTGCGCTTCAGATTACTGGGCTGAAATGTTCTCTTACTCATGGTATAATTCCTTTATCTCTCTTATTGTAAACCAGTTAAACCGTAACATTATCTCTATTTTCCCTTTGCTTATACTCACCTGTCTGGTATTCAGGACATGACAATTAAAAATCAGAGGACAGTATAACAGATTCCAGCAGCATCAAGAGACAAAACAGCGATAAATGAAAGCCGGTCATTTATTTCCAAAAAGGAGGTATTTTAATCACAGGCCCCCTTACTGTCAAATCATTTCCCGCCGGAACAGCAGAAGCAGGTCAATTCCATGTACCAGCATCTGCCTCTACCTTCTTTCCCAACCCTTTGGGCTGGGGTAAAAAGATCCAGACGGGCTAAACCATTAATCGCGAATCATTGCTTTTAAAATTCTTTTTACCATGCTGAATGCACTGAAAAAGCTTAAAAAAAAACCTGCAGAATCAAAAAACTTCCTCATTCTCGGTCTGGGAGGCATTGGGTACCATCTGGCAACCCGACTCCTGGATGAAGAGTATTCGGTCACAGTCATTGAATCAGACCCGGATCTGGTTCGACATGCTGATGATAATCTGGATGCCCGTATTATCAACGGGAGTGCAATGAGTATTGACTGTTGGCAGGAAGCTGCTGCTGATCAGATGGATTATATGATCGCAGTAACAGATAATGATGCGGTCAACATGATGACCTCCATGATTGCCGACAAATTCGGCATTGCCTGCAAAATAGCCAGGGTACGGTCCCTGGATTTCGGTAATAAAGATGCCCTGCTCCAAGGGGATGATTTAAAAATTGACCTTTTCATCCACCCGGAAGAGCTGGCTGCTCAGGAGATTGCCCGCCTGATCAAACGGACTGCTGGTGATGAAATTATTGACATTGCCCTGGGCCAGATGCAGGTGCTGGCGGCCCGGATACATGATGATTCTCCTCTGGCCAATAAAACCCTTATTGAGATTGCAAAGAGCTATAACGAATTTCCTTTTCGGGTAATTGCAATCTCCCGGGGAATCACCACTATTATTCCTGGAGGTGAACACGAAATTCTGCCCCATGATCAGATCCTGGTTATGGCCAATAAGGATGACCTGCCTCGCCTTATTGATCTGGCTGGCATTCAGCAACAGCGAAGAAATCGCATCATGATTCTCGGTGGTGGCCTGGTCGGGTGCCGTTTGGCAGAACTCCTGGGCAAAGAGGTCCATGTCCGCCTGATTGAACAGGATGAACAACGGGCCACCGAGCTTTCTTCCCTGCTTCCCCATACGGAAATCCTGCACGGCAACGGGTCAGACAAATATGTTCTGGAAGAGGCTGGCTTACCGGACATGGATACCTTTATTGCCACCACAGGCCAGAATGAAACCAATATTATGAGCTGCCTGCTGGCAAAACAGCTTATGGAGCCAGCGGAAACAGACAACTCGTTGCGTAATCTGAAAAAAACCATATGCATGGTCAATAATACGGATTACATGGTCTTAGCTTCCACCAGTGGCTCAGATATTGTCCTGAATAAAAAAATCCTGGCTGGAAACGAAATCCTCACCTATATCAGCCGTAATGAACTGCTTTCTGTGATGCATATGCACGGGTTTGATGCTGAGGTCGTTGACCTGATAGCAGCTCCAGGTGCTCCGGTGACCCGTAAACCCTTAGCCAAGCTGGATCCCTCTTTTACAGGTCATATCATCATTGGTAGTGTTTTTCGTGACGGAGCCTGGCATACTGCGGTGGGATCCACCCATATTCAGGAAGGGAATCGGGCCATTGTGATCTGTAATTCTGATTACCTCAAAGAAGTACGAAAAATGTTTACGGCGTAATCACAGCACCCATTATGACAGGCATCACCTTTCATACCGGGCTGGTACAGAGACCAGCCCCTCTACGCAGCCCCGACAAAGGGATTACTCCCGATACCCCTGGGCAACCCGAAAACCCACCCGGATAATGCGCAAGCCAGGAGAAAGGCGAAAACGAAAGGAAGAACGGATAAAGCGCTTGCCACTGTCCCAGGATCCGCCCCGCAAGACCCGACCTGCCCCCTGATCAGCACCAGTAGGATTACTCATGGGCAATTCTGTGTAATAATTTTCCAGATAGCTATCAGCGCACCACTCCCAGGTATTGCCATACATATCATAGAACCCCCATTCATTGGGCTTTTTGCGGCCAACCGGATGGATTCTACTGCCAGCATTCCCTGCATACCAGGCATATTCACCCAAAAAAATGGCATCATTGCCAAAAAAATACACTGTCTCACTCCCTGCCCGACAGGCATACTCCCACTCAGCCTCTGTGGGCAAACGATAGGGTCGCCCGGTGACCATACTCAGCCAATCGCAGTAATTGTTTGCATCCTGCCAACTGATATCCACCACCGGACGCTGCCCCCGGCCCCAACCATTATCCGCAGGCCTGCGGCTGTTGGTAGCTCTGCAAAAGAGATCATACTCTTCAAAGGTTACAGGATAACGACTCAAGGCAAAATCATCCAGCTCCACCTCATGCACTGGCCGGGCATCACTGGAACTGTCTCCCTGAATATCTCCCATTCTGAATCGCCCCCCTGGCACCATGATCATCTCCGGTCCCCTGAGCACCTTATTACGAGATCGGCCTAACCTGTCATGCCATGAAAACATGGTCCTGTAGGTCTCAGTATAACGAAAGGGATTAAACTCAACCAGGTTCAGGCGACCGATATACTCATTGATACTATGGGCCAGATCAAGAAAACGAACAACCTGATCAGTAGCCCGCAACGGGGCGGTAAAAGGCATGCTGTCATAAATAAGGGCATGGGCAAGAAGAAATTCCTGATAGGTAGCATGGGTAAAACAATAGGTATGCCGGGTTGTCATTCGTAACAAAGCCGGATCAGGTTGACAATGGGCAAATTGGCAAATCTCTGCCTTTTCACAAAAAATCTCCTGCAATGTCTTTTCCTTGATCTCCCTGACACCCCGCTTTTCCATCCAACGGGCAAGACGACCATAGGCTTTGAAAAGTTCATAGCGCTCTGGTAAACAACGACAGCCGCAGTCTTTCAGGGCTTCAAGTTGACGATCCAGCCAGTAGAAAATCAGGGACTCATATATCATATAGGCATTACGAATCCGGCTTTCTTCAATATTCAGCAGGGTGGCAATATGCTGGAGAATAAGAGGCCGTTGGCCCAGCTCACCAGCCCTGGTCAGAAACAGAGCCGCCTTTTTCCGCTGTTGCCCCATCCCGAAACGCTGCAAGCCAATAAAATCTGACATATTACGGGCCAATCGTTTTTGCAGAACCTGGTCCATTTGCTGGGAATCAAACGGAGAGAGATAGAGAATAGGGTAGTTATAGCCTGCCAAGGCCCTGATCCGCAGTCGTCCTGTACTATCTGGTATCACTGCTGGAAAAAAATGACTGCGGCAGGAAATAATCACCCGGTAAAAGGGCTCGCCAGCCTGCAACAGAGGAAACAGGCGGTTCAGGGGATGATTTCTGGCCTGTTTATCCTGATTCAAGGCATCAATAAGGAGCACTGTTCGCCTCTTATCCCCTATATCCTCCACCAAATCCAGCGTGTGTTCATCCAAAAGGAAAAGCTGGCAATCATAATCCTGGGGCCAAAAACCGGCAAGATGCATCAGTTTGATAATCAGAAGGAGGGAACTCTTGCCAGCACCAGGCTCCCCAAGAAGGAACAGCTGATGGCTTCCATCCCGGTTATCTGAACGACCACTGGCCAAGAAACGATTGAGCAGGGAAAAAGCTGGTTGGCAGGGGACAGGAAGGGGTACTCCGTTGCGGGACGTGACCGGACGACAGGCCTGAAGACAGGGTTCAACATAGAAACGAGCCAGCTCCAGCGGATCAGCAAAATCATCCCTTAACCGATTCAACTCCTGTGCCTTATCTCCGGTGAGTTGATTCAACTGCCTGTATAGCTGCCTGGTCCACTCAATATTGACAAAGGAAAACGAGTCCGGCCACAGTCCCATAGGTTTTCTTTACATGATAACAGATTAGGGTGATTTCAAGCTGGTTGCCTGCACGAACAAAAGGGTCTTACCCTTCCTGCCCAGTATACGATGAACAGCCTGTCCTTTTAAAGGACAGGCTGTTTTGTAGAGTAACCTGAATGGGATTTTGGCTCCACTGGTTATTTCTTTTTTATAGGAAGGGATAATCAAATTATCATTATCCCCTTGTGGCGCAAGACTCTCTCCTGACTTCGTTGCACTCAAGCGGACCTTGCCAGCTAAAGAAGAGTTGCCAACCCCTTGTTGCTCTCAGGATTCAGTTGTTTTCAAAGTTTGCCAGCTGCTGAGGTGTCAGTACTTCCGCAATGCCGGTCCAGGCCAGCTCATCTCCTGGAACGACCTTGGCCACTCGTGTTGCAGGGGAGGTCAATTCCACATCTTTGCCGATTTTCTCCTTGACTATGGACTCAATCTCAGAGCGGCTTAACGAGGTCGGCTCAACCTGAACAACCTCTGCGTTCTTCAGGTCGGTCGGTGAGAGGTCGAGATCAGAAGAGCCGTAGGGCAGATAGATGGCACCGGTTGCGAAATCGACCGCAAAGGCAACAACGCCGGGAACAAAAAAGAACAGCAGGCCTATACCGTCCAATACTGCGACCCCGACATCTATCCGGCCTGCCGACTGACCACGGCGTTCGGGATACATGATCGTTCCACAGGAGGTGGTGCAGAACAGGACTACAGCTGCGATAAACAGGGAGGTTCCTCGGAACAACATTTGATACTTTTTCATGTACTTTCTCCTTCTTTTTGGTATTTGGGAAGAGTAAAGATGAATTGCAAACGGCAACATGACAATTAATGCTGTAAAGCATAACATAAAATACTTAACAATGGCAAGATGGCAAGATCCTTCCCGATGATTGATCAACAGGATTTAAGGGATGGTGCAGCTCCCCCGGATACGAAGAGTTCTCCCCCGGTGACGCAAGGCTATCCCCTATGTACGCAGAGCAATCCCCCTGTGACGCAAAGCAATCCCCTTGTGACGGAAGGCTATCCCCCATGTACGCAGAGCAATCCCCTTGTGACGGAAGGCTATCCCCCATGTACGAAGGATTATCCCCTTGTGACGCAAGACTATCCCCTATTGCAGGATCATTCTGCGATGGTGACGAGGCTTCCGTCATCGGTACCGGAACGTTCGTAGCTTCCGCAGGATCATTCTGCACCGTCGCAGGGTCGTTCTTATGTGTCTTTGCATCATTCGTCAACGGTGCAGGAAGGCTCTACAGCGTTGCAGCATCGTTCTGACATGCCGTAGGATGATGATTCGATACTGATAAGGCCTCCGGCATCAATGTTTCAGGGCGAACACAGGGGTTCGCGCCCTACGGGTTGGTGGCTGATCGCAGGGTTCGATGCCCTGAAAGGGCAATATAGAGCACGAATTGCCCCAGGCTGCCCAGCGATAAATCACTGGGCTATGATCGAATGTCCCTCCGGGACAAAAGTCCCAAAGGGACGGCAGAAAATAGCCCGGTGTTTCAACGCCGGGCGGAATGGTGCTGCGACGGTGCTGTCCTGCTGCTCTGCGACGGAAAAGTACGTCTGGCACTTTCCTCCTTAACAGGCCCTCCGGCCAGCTCACCCTGAACTCGGGCACAGCGAAAGCCGAAATCGACGTAGCGGGAGACAGGCTCGTACCTGAACCGGCAGGCGGAACGGCAGCGCCCCGCCGTGCCGAACCAAGAGCCGCCGCGTACGACACGGTACTCGACGGGCCTTCGGGCACCCTGCGGATTCTTCACCATCCCTCTCTTCTGACATTGGGCATAGTATTTGTTGCGATACCAATCCTGACACCATTCCCAGACATTGCCGTGCATATCGTGCAGACCCCAGCCATTGGCAAGCTTTTCGCCTACCGGGTGTGTCTTTCCCCCAGAATTCTTCTCATGCCAAGCATACTCGCCCAGCAACTTCTCATCGTCCCCAAAACAATATGCCGACTCACTCCCTGCCCGGCAGGCGTATTCCCACTCGGCTTCGGTGGGCAAGCGATAGGTCTGGCCGATTTCTTGACTTAACCCAAGTTCGTGACATAAAAAGTCAAAGTTATGCAAAAACAACAAGTTGCTTATTTTTTGACTATTCCTATGGCACTACAAATTTTTATTTTGCCGGAATCGTCCTCTTGATAATCCTGCCAGGATGATGTGGCAGGCCAAGAGCGTCATATATTCTTTGTTGTCTCGGTTCCGGGC
>NZ_JALAAI010000016.1:0-45711 GCF_052785085.1 Candidatus Electrothrix sp. | reverse complement strand
AGGCTGAATTCCGCCTGGAAAGTGTTCGACATCAAGCTGCAGTAACACTGACAAACGAAAAAAAATGCTTATTGGGCATCTCGGACAACTGAAATTGCTCTATGCTGGGGTACTTTTCAACACCCTTATGTACAACATAAAATTAAACCACAGCGTGTTCCGCAGCCGATGCCGTACCTTGATTCCTGCTGTACTCATCATAATACTCTTACTATCAGCAGTACCTGCACAGGTTTCAGCACAGCCAAACGGAAAGGATATTCATGGAATTGTAAAAGAAACGCCTGGAATCGGCTGGCCCCATGGGATATGGATAGTAGATAACAAAAGGGTCAAATTTACTGAACAGACCGTCATTAAAGGTGATAAGTCAAAGGCCCATTTTGGTGCAAAAATTATAGCCAGAGGAAGCCACATTGATGGTGTGTTCACCGCACATGAAATTGAAGTAATCACGGACGACGCCCCTATGCTCGTCAGTAATTAGGCTGAATCATACAATGCATTTGCATGACTCAACGCTGGACGTAAAAAGGGAAGCTGGCACCTGCTAATAACTATTTAGCCCCTTCCCTTTCTTCGCATAAAGCTAAGTCCATATAACTCTACATGGTAATAATTGTATATCCCTGTTTGATATATTCTGCCATTGCCGGATGTCCTGCCATATCACCAATCAACGGAATACCTTCTGTTGCTATTGCTTCAACAACCCCCATTTTATTCGAGCAAACCCGACAGGCCCCAAGAAAAAGCCCTTTTCCCTTAGTTTCTGTGTAGAGCTTATTGAGAAAATGATCTGATTTTGCCATTTCCGGCACCAGCTTAACAGCCTCGCCTTCCAAAATAATGTCCCCTCCCATCCCTTGTTCAGCCATATTCTGGCTATTAAGTAAGACATGAATAAAACACATGGGGTTTCCCTGAAAGGCAAAAATAATTATTTTCTGCATATTCCACACTCCTTATTTTTATCTAGAGATCTTCCGAAAAAGAAGATCCTGTTTTCGATTCGGAACTGTAGGGGCAGACCTGCGTGTCTCCCCGGTAAAAGGACGAGCACATAGCTTCGCCCCTACGATACATTCGGCATCTGAAGAGTAGAGGCAAAAAAAAATAAAAAAATCCGGCATCTTCCCTAAAGAAAATGCCGGATGACAGGTGTTTGTGCGTCTACTTGGAGCAACCCGCTCACAAGATAATCACGGGGTTTTGCTCATATTACTTTTATTTCTTAGCCTTATCTTTGGCATCCTTAATCATTTCAAGCCCACCAAGCCCATGCACATGCGACCAACCTGTCGTCAGCTTATCAATGACATTGGGTTCCTTGCTCGGTTCCCCGGTTGACTTCACCGTTACATTGGTTTCAGTCATGTCAACAATGGGTACTGCAGGAACTTCGGTTATACCATACCATTTTTCCAGGCTGATCCCCTCTGGTACTGCGGCCAGCAGTTTTTCAGCAACTTTCTGGCTGGCCTGACGGAAACGAAGTTTGGCATGAACATCCAGATCATGGCCTGGTCCCTGTGGATACAGGATGGTGTACACGATATCCCGATATCCCTTGGGCGGAATAGTACCTACCTCGGCATTGGACACAACCTTCCAGGGATCAATCTGGAAGATCTCATGCTCGTCGGTACCCTTGGTGTTGAAGATGTGGGTATCACCGTCCAACTCACCCTTTTCATCTACATATCCGCTCTCAATCAGCACCTTACCAGTCGTCTTATCGGTAATTTTGACTTCGAGCCACATTTCTCGCACAGCAGTCAGAGAGGTGGGCAGGTTATGTCCGGCTCGACGGTTATGGACCCGAACCCTGATCTTATACAGATCACCATTCTTATTATATATGGGATCAATCTCAATCTCAGCAGCAGCCTGGAGCCTCCCCACAGCCATCTCGTACTTATTCTTCAAATTCTCCACCAGCTTCTGATCACCCTCTCTCTCGGCCTGCAGCCCTCTCAGGTAGTACATCAGGAAGTTGGCACCATTAAAGTAATGATGATAGTCACTCCGTTTCGGTTTGATATATTCATCAGCGGAACGCTTGAAGGTCTCAAGGTCAACCATATGACAGTCCTGACACTGGATACCGTTCAGTGCGTACAAACTCTTCTTCCACTCACCATAGGTAAACTCATAGGGAAAATGCTTGTCGTAATGGTAGACATGATGGCAACCAGCACAAAGCTCGGCAGTCAGATGCTTGGGCGACTCAACACATTCATGAAAACCGCCGCCGCATCCCTCATAGTCGGGGAAAGGACCATATTTTGTACGGACAAAGCCTCTTGGATCACTGTCGTCGTTTCTGCCCGGAGAAAGGATAAAAGAACCATTTTCCGGCTCATGAGACGGGGTCTCCCAATGGGTGAATCGTTTTATGGAATGACATACATCACAGGAAACACCGGCCTTGGCCAAGGGACTGAGATTGTTGAAATCCAGGTCTGCTGTTTCACCTTGGACAACGGCAGCCGGAGTATGACAGCCTTCACACTGTTTGGCAACCTCTTTTCCCACAGCTTTAATGGCCAGGTTCAACTCGCCAAGATAGATCGGGTCCTGGAATGCCATGAAATGCATTGATCCGCGCCACTCTTCATACTGTCTCGGATGGCAGCCAGCACAGGTCGCAATGGACGGTGCAACAAAGTCGGCTTTTGTTTTCTCCCATTGCAGATTTGACGGCTTAAACGAAAGCAACTCTGGTTTTTCTTCTGCAAAGCCTGACGTCGCCGTGACAAGCAACCCGGCTAATAATCCCATCGCCAAGCCAATGTATTTGCGTCTCATTATTCCTCCTTTTCTCTCTTTGTTACAGTTAAACAAACACCCATTGTTATTCACAAACATCCTTTATTATTAAAAACTATTATAGGTCAGCAAAAAAAAAAGGTACAAGGATTTTTTTTGAAAAAAAATCCTCAAAGAAAATAAAGAATAATAGGAGTAAGTACTCAAACCCGATTATCAGGTTTTTTCTTCTTGACCGAACGTATTGACTTTTTAGGAACTAGCCTCTACAGTATCCGGCAGCCCCTGCCTCGACCGTCTGAAAAACAGCATAGGTTTTGCCTTCCAAAAGGCGTAGGGTTTACCATGCAAAAGGCATAGGTTTTGCCTGTCAAAAGCCCAGGCTTCTACCTATCAAAAACCCTCCCTTTTATATATCAAAAGGGAGGGTTTTACATCTCAAAAGGGAGACCTTTTAGTATATAAAAGGGTAGGCTTTTGATTCGCAAAAAATCCGCATTTGTATGACAAGATCATCTCTTATTAAGAGTTAACAGATTGGGCGAATAAACATTCCATCAACTATAACAACTTCCGCCTTATTTTACCCAATTCGAGTCAAAGCGGTAAAATATGCACTTCTTCATGTGTTCCATGAATACCTTTCAGAAACAATCCATTACGCCCGTCTATCGCAATTGGATCAGCAAAATTGATCCGCGCTCCGTTCACTTGAGCATACTCCCCGCTTTCAAAGACCTGAAGATCCCGACAGCCCA
This sequence comes from Candidatus Electrothrix sp., assembly GCF_052785085.1. NCBI lineage: Bacteria > Pseudomonadati > Thermodesulfobacteriota > Desulfobulbia > Desulfobulbales > Desulfobulbaceae > Candidatus Electrothrix > Candidatus Electrothrix sp. Next base: position 42,181 of record NZ_JALAAI010000016.1, on the reverse strand, counting down.
CCACACAGGTCTTCTCCAGCCGGGTCGCCACCACCGAGGCATGGGAGGTCTGGCCTCCACGGGCAGTGAGCAGGCCGTCTGCCAGAGAAATTTCCCGGATATCTTCAGGTACCGTATCCTGACGAATCAGAATCAACGGCACATCTGGTTGCTCCTGTCGCAAATGCAGGATATTCTCTTCCGTAAACACCGCTAAACCAGATAAAGCAGACCCACTCACTCCTATGCCTTTCCCAAGGATGCTGTCCTGCAAGGTCTCTGATTCAATAAAAACATGAAAGCACTCCTTCTTTTTCACTGTGATCATATCACGGGTCTGCAGGATATAAAGGTCTTTCGCATCAGGGCTTTCAAAGGTAAACTCAATTTCCTGGGGATTCCATTCCTTGGTATAGACCAAATCTCTCGAAATGCTGAGTAATCTTTCGTAAATTGCAGGGAATTTTCGCTCCAAAGTGCAATCAACAGGCCTGCCGTCAAGCTCAGCCTGCTCCACGGAAACAGGATAACTGTTGACCAGGCCGGAAACAATATCCTCGCCCTGATCTCCAGAGGCATAATCCCCCCACAGGGCTACCCGACGTACCTTACGGTAAGGATGAGCAGTGAATAATACCCCACTTCCTGCCTGTTTACTCATATTGCCATAGACCATGGACTGAACAGTCACCGCAGTTCCCCAATCATCAGACACATCCATAAGCTTACGATACTGCTTTGCCTTAGCTGTATTCCATGACGAGAGCACCATCTCCACTGCGCCGATCAACTGCAACCAAGGGTCTTCCGGGGCATTACGACCACGCCTGCGCAGTGCTGCCTGATAATCCAATGCCAGCTCCCGCATCTGGTCCGCAGAAAACTCCCGTTTCAGCTTCACACCATGCTGCTGTTTATGCGCATTCATAATTTTCTGAAATTCTTCCCGTTCCATACCTCTGGACATGGCCCAGGACTGGAGAAAACGGCGGTAATTATCCCAGAGAAAATACTTCTTTTCAGGATGATTTGTCACCAGTTCCTTGACCAATTCCTCATTAAGCCCAACATTATGAATCGTAGTCATCATCCCGGGCATAGACATGGCCGAGCCAGAGCGAACAGAAAGCAACAGCGGCTCTTGGGGTGAACCAAAAACCCGACCAACCTGTTCTTCCAGGGTAGTAATAGCTCCCCGTACCCGTTGCATAAACTCTTCTCTGGCCCGCTTAAAACCCTGCACTGCCCGCCAGCAACGAAAGATCTCTGTGGTAATGATAAAGGCAGGGGGAACCGGCTTGCCATCACCAGCCAATACCATCAGGTTAAAGCCCTTATTACCAAGGTGGATCAGGTTATGGGTTCGCAGATTTTCATTATACAGGGAAGATATTGTTTTCTCGGGATTATAGGTCATGAGAAGATCAATGGTCTTTTCATCCAGAATATCTTTTTGCGCTTCCAATGTATGAATAATACGGGTAATAAAATTATCCAGATGCTGCAAGCCAAAGGTAGTGGCAATCAGATCCCGGAAAAAAGACTCAGACAGACGATGAACCGTGGAAGCCGTGTCATGGTCTTCCCACAGTGAGCGGTACTTGATCAACAGATTTTCCTGACCGATCTGGGGAATAATCATGGAAAGGTTAGTCTGATGCACATTGGTGTAATAGGCATAGATCACATCCTTGACCCCTTCAGACAGCCCCCGGACAATATCCAGATGCTGGGTATAGGAAAACCGCTTCATGGTGATGGACGAACTGAGCAGACTGGTGTAGGTATCCAGCCGCCGACTGGTAATGCCATCCACCTTTAAGGCCCGTAAAAAGAGCAATAGGCATCTGGAAATCCGAATAAAAGTAGCCTGAGTAATAAAACCCAGATTAATGGATCGGGTCAACCGTTCTATATAAATATTTGCTAAATTTTCTAAGCGGAAGCTCAACCCCAGAGCATCAAACTTTCGTTCCGAATAGCGCCCATAGACTGAGGGGATGTCCACAGCAATATGTCTTTTATAATAGATCTCCTCCTTGGGCTCAAATCGCTCCTCACTGAGAATAATGTCTTTTAAATGCTCCAGCTGGGTGAGCAAGGCATCAAGACAGGTAAAGCTATCTCCCTTTTCCAAAACTTCCAGTAATCCTTTTATTTCAGGAAAACCAGTCTGGGCTGCATGATGTAATTGATGGCGCAACTCCTGCAAGCCAAGGGTATATTTATGCTGCAACAGCTTGAACATTCTGACCAGCAGGCTAAAGCGTTTCCGTTCCCCGGCTGAAATATCCTCTTGCTGGGCAAGCCAAACATTCCGTTCTTCTTTGGGCCAATCCAGTACGTCATCCATAGAGTGAATTTTCAACTCCTGATCAATCCGCTTGATCAAAACATGCAATTCATCAATAAACGGACCTTCTGTAGCCACCTGTATCAAAACCTCATCAGGAAGAAAAGGACGAAGATGTTCCTTATCCAAGGTTAACCAGAAGACAAAGATTCCCTTAATAAAATCAACAATCAGATTGGAAGATTCCACATGGGATTGCTTGCGCAGGAAATGAACAAGCACATCATGCCGCTTATGCATTTCATCCAGCTCAGTGGACACATCCCTCAATTCGCCTTCTGCACCGATCTCATTAAAGAAAACCGGCATAAGCTTGGTGAATTGTTTGGCCAGATTATAAATAGGTACAATGGGATGATTCAACAGGTCAGTAATATCACGCTGGAAAAGATCTGTATCCTTGACACAGGTCCCTGACAATTTGATATTAATGATCAAGGCTGAAAACAGCGTAGAACACCACTTAGGCTCCTGCATGATCAGGCCCAACCAGGCCCGGATATTGGTAAGGTGGGCCGGATTTGTGATGGGTTGCCAGTCCTCATCCACTCCCATGACATTGGCATACTGGAACCCAAAACGAACTGCCTCAAAAAGAAATGCCTCCACTAATCGTGAGTTATTACGGCGAAAAACCTCACCCCCAATGACCTGAATGCATTGCAGCGAAGTATGAGGGTACTTACGCACATTGGCCTTGAGGAGCTGAAAGGTTGTGATAAAAAACTGCTCAATCTCCTCAAAACTCTGTTTACGAATAAGCTGAATCAAAGAACGGTTGATCTCGCGCAGGCTTTCCTCGTGAATTAAATACAGACCCGAGGTATCCATGATCCGAAAGAGAAAAAAGAGCTTCCGGTTCTCGGAAAAAGAGGCATCTTCTTCATCATCCGTGTCCAAGGTTAATTGCTTGGGAATTTCCCGATAAAGACGAACAATATCAATATGGGCTGGCAACTCCAACAGTTCACTCAAAGCCTGGTAAGGATCCTCCTCAATCTTAACCAGATCAAGGGCAGCCAAATGCTCTTGAAAACGATCATGAGAAATCGCCGTGAGAAGCGTTCCTGTCTGCCATCCACTGCAAAAGGAACCACATTGGGATTCAAACCAAGGTTGCGGATTCTCTTCACTAAGCCAATAATTGTAATTAAGGCGCAGGATCTTTTTCATCAACCGGGCAAGGGAAGCGCAGGAAAAAAAAGCATCCTCATTATTGCGGCCAATTTTCATCAGATGCAACGCCATTTTCTTCATGGGATGATGCCCCTGCACCATATACATCATCACTGCCTCATCCATTTCATCCAGACGAACGAGCTTTTCAAAAAAGCTGTCCAGCTGCTCCCGATACAGGCCAAGCGAATCAGTATGTAGCGAGGCAATCACCTTATCAACATAGGCAAGCATGGCCTCCATAGTCATGGAAACGACCTTACCATTTTTTCTTGATTCTCTGAGAGCATCAAGAAAGATTCCTGTAAACAGGGAAAAACAGGCAGGCCCATGTTCGTGCCTGCGATATTGATTGAAATTTTTAAGCACAAAAGGTCGGAGCTCCGGGATAATCATCTGCCAATTGCGATAAGGATGACTGATCTCATAGAGCAAATGCTCCAGCTTTTTGGTCACCCCTTGATAACGGGCCACGGCATCACGAAGAACCTGAAAACGCCCTGGAATTTCTACAACACTGGCTGTTTGTTCCTTATTCGCTTCCCATGCCTTGGATGTAAAACCGGATTGTTGGGTACTCATAATCGCACCTTATAACGTGTTGAAATAATTTTTTAGAGCATGTAAAGAGTTCATAGATTCAACCCACAAAGGACTCCGCCCTCGGAAAACAATTGCAAGACAGTCAACGAAGCAGGTTGAACATCGAACAACAAATAATTGTGCGGGGAAATCCCCAGAGCAAGACAAATCATGGTACGAATTATACCGCCGTGCGTCATGACAGCAATGCTCTTTTGTTCGCATGCGCTGAATAGTGCCAGCATGGCGTCAACCCGTTCTATAAAGTCTGCAACAGCTTCTCCTTCAGGAAAAACAAAATCCAAATATTGATTCCAGGCTGCAAGCTGATCTTCGTCCTGAACAGCAATGTCAGTAAAGGTTTGCATCTCCCAGCGACCAAAGTCAATTTCACGCAGTCGTTCATCATAAACAGGGGTATCCACTGAACAGCCGAGCTGTTGCAGCCGCTCCAGGGTTTGCCGGGTACGAAGCATGGGACTACAGTACCAGCAGTCTGTTTCTCTGAGCAAGGGAATCAGAGTATCCAAACGGGTCAACCCTTTACCAGAAAGAGACACATCAGTGCTGCCGACAAAACAGCCGGAAGGTGCCGCTGTGGGCCCGTGGCGCAGCAAAAAAAGTTGGGTCGGCATAATTAATTAATTCGCTGTTCCTTTAAATTTTCATACAATACAAACAAGATGATAGACTGTGCAATATATACTCCATTCGTTCAGGGATACCAAACAGAAAACACTTCACCCATACTCCGCACCCCCCCCTTCCCTCCCGACCATCTCTTTTCCAAAGGTATTTTTCTATGTTTACTTCCTTTCCGTTTGATTCAGTATATTGTATCATTGCATTGATCTATAATTATTTACTCAATGCTTGAATCCAACACAGGAGAGGAAGATGAACAAAATAATAGCAACAGGTGCTGCCCTTTTAGTAGCTGGCACCACCCAGCTGGCACATGCAGACAACCACAAGGTAAGGCAGGAAAAAGGGCAACATACCGCATCTCGTGACTGGGCCATCAGTGGATATATCGGAATGGTGGATTTTGACGGCGAAGAGAAGCCTGACCCGTTTCGACCAGGAGTTACCCATGAAATGGAATCAGAAACAGCCGTTAACTTCGGAATAATTCTTAGTAAGTACTATAATGATTTTTCTTTCAACCTCGGCATAGAGTATATTCAGGAAGTTGAGATAACCGATGAAGAAGACCATGTACTTGCCGAGCACAGCCATATCCCCATTTCCCTCGGGGTCAACTATTATTTTGATACGAGTATTGTTGATCCATATATCGGCGCAGGAATCGGTTATTCCTTTAATGATTCAACGGTAAGTGAATTTATCAGCAATCAAGGCATGAGTGCCGAGCATGACCATAGCATGTTTTACTACCTGACAGCTGGAGTTGAGTATCCTGTCAATGATTGTTACGCATTATTCTTAGCTGGACGATATACAATGGGGGATGCAGATATGACAGGAAACGCAATGCATCCCGTACATGGTCAAGTACAAATAGAAGATGAAGGCTCTCTGGATCGCTATGAAGTCAATGTGGGCGTGAAATATTTCTTCTAAGATTTCTTTTAAGTAACATGACGTGTACTTTACTGTTACTTTGAGGTTTGGCCCCGGCCACAGACCGGGGGGAACGCTTTTAATCAACTGCTGACACACAACGATACACAACAATGCTATCCTCCTGGCTGTCAAACTACATAAACATGGCCTGACAAAATGCTTTCCTTTTCCTCGGCTTCTTCAACCTTGAGCCAAGTACAGTTACTCGAGTATGGTTACTGTACAATCAAACAAGGTCGTTATACAAAAAGGAAGTAGAGCCTATCAGATAACTGAGCTAAATTAATATATGAAAAAATATTGCTTTTTTGTCTCCTGTATGTATAATATCCACTCTAATAAATAACCCGTTGCAAGGAGCATATATATCATGGCGCGTAAATGTGAAATCTGTGGAAAAGGGCCGGTAACCGGCAATAATGTGAGTCATGCTCATAATAAAACAAAACGACGTTGGTTACCAAATCTGCAAAAAGTCAGAACAGTAACTGGTGGCGGCCAAAAAGCTCGTCTGCTTGTTTGCACTCGTTGTATTCGCTCTGGAGCTGTTGTTAAACCAGCCTGATCTGCTTATCTGTTTTGTATGGGCGGGAAAAGTCTTTTCTTCCGCCCTTTTTTTGTTGCCAGGAGAACCACGCTTGGTAAAGCAGGAAAAGCCGTATTAACAAAATAACAGCCTATATTGCAGGAGAAAGTTGTGAGCAGTGACGAGATTAGTTTCCTTCCTTTTGAAGAAGCTGTAAACCTTGTGGGAGCAATCCAGGAGGAAGAGGATATTGACGATCCAGAACATCGGATTTTCACAGTGTACTCAAAAGATAACAAGGAACTGTGTTGGTATGATTTTGATGAAGTTGTGCAAGAGGTAAAACCAGGCAAGGGTGATAAAGGGAAACAAGAAGTCACCGAGTATATTTTGCATCGTATCCCGAAATGGGTCCTTGAGCTGTAATCAAGGTTTTATGTTGCGGGACACCAAATATTCTCATTCTCACCCTTGGCATTCCCTTTTTGAGTTGCCTTGAGATGCATTCTTGGTATAAACTACAAAGTAGGAACTCTTCTTGCTCAATAAGATAATTTATCTGTCAATCAAACTTGCATATATTATATCATGAAAAAGCTAGCATACTCTATGATTCCTAAAAGACTTCACGTTGTCATCACCGGTGAGGTGGGAGCTGGCTTATCTTTCGTTGTTCGTCGAGATCATGTGGCTATAATTTTAGCGGTCACACTCTCCACCTTAACAGCCTTGGCTGTTGGCACCTGGCTGGGAATCGGCTTTTTCCAGGAAAGAAATTCTCTTGCTCTCAAGACCTCACTTCAGGCTGATGCCCTCAAAGAACTCTCAGAAAATTTCGAACAGAACCTGAAACAACAGCTGGCTGAACAACAAAACAGCTGGCATGCCAAAGAAGATGCGTATCAAGCTCAACTCCAACACCTCAAGGAAGAAAAAGAAAGTATTATCTGTCGCTACGAGGAAGAAATTGCTTCTGCTGATGTTTCCACTGCATTGAAAATTTCAGGTTTACTTGCAGAGCTTGAACTGGAGAGACAAGAAAAACAAGACCTTCTCGAAAAAACAGCTGTACGCCTTGACGAGCGAAGCCGGATGATAGAATCGGTGATGAGTCGAATAGGTGTGGACGTCAAGGTTGACAGAAAAAATAGAGCAAATACGAGTGGTCGTGGTGGTCCCTTCATAGCCATTAATGAACAATACAGCGAGAATCTACTCAACAGAAGCGATAAATACTTAAAAACCATCAAAAAAATGCCATTAGGCTACCCAATGCGGGGAAAAGTAACCAGTAATTTTGGTCGCCGTTCGGACCCCTTTAATAATCGTCCGGCATTTCATGCGGGGATTGATCTTAAGGGAACAATAGGACAAAAAATTAAGGCCACCGCAGACGGTGTTATTGAAACATCATCCTATGAAAGAAATGGGTTTGGCCATTATGTGATTGTTCGTCATGGGAATGGTTATGAAACCCTGTTTGGGCATATGAGCAAAAGACTCGTTAAACAAGGCGAGAGAGTCCAGCGTGGGCAGGTAATTGGCTTAATGGGAAACACTGGCCGTTCAACAGGCCCTCACCTGCATTACGAGGTGCGTTATAAAGGAAAATCCATCAATCCCATAAAATACCTGTCAGTTGCCAAATTATCATTTACCGTACCTGAATAACAGGCGATGAGGAGACGTTGCATCAATGGGCTTATTTAAAAAAGAAGAAAAAAAAGAGCCGAAAAAAAATGAAATACGCAGCCCTCAGGAGAAAAAAGCAGTGAAAAATGAGAAAGACCCTATTGCGAGTGTTCTTGCAAAAGAAATGGTTATCACTGGGGAAATTAATTTTAAAGGCAAAGCCCGATTTGACGGAACAGTTCAAGGGGATATTACCGGAGAATATCTCATTCTCAGTGATACAGCGCAGGTGGTGGGCAATATTACGGTGACTACCTTGGTCTGCCACGGAAAGGTTGAAGGAAATGTGATTGCAGAGGTCGTGACAGCGCATGCCACCTCAGAGATACACGGTATCCTGAAATCACAAAACCTCACTGTAGAATCTGGAGCTTCCCTTGAAGGTGAAATTCATTCCAGCTCTCGGAAACAGAATGCAAATCCGAATACAGCTGGTACACAATCCCAAAAGACCGGCGAATCTGCCAATAAAAATAAAAGCGGCTCTGAGAAGAAATAACATATCCTCTCTTGAGCTTTCTTTCTCCTCTTGATAAAACAATCCAGACGAGGGCAACTCTGCTTCTTATAGCGTTTTGTCCTCGTCTTTTTTGTGCGATTCAACTGTTGTTTCTCCAGACCCGTCCCTCTCCCCAATAAGTTGCAAAAGCTTCAAAACAATGTACACTGACGAGAAGAAGAATATACATACGCAACTCGCCTTTGACCGTCAGCATATCTGGCATCCCTACACCTCCATGCAAAATCCACTACCGGTTTATCCGGTTACAAGGGCACAGGGCGTTCGGATCACCCTGGAAAACGGTGAAGAACTGATTGACGGCATGTCCTCCTGGTGGGCCGCTATTCATGGCTATAATCACCCAAAGCTCAATGCTGCACTCGCTGAACAGATGGACAATGTTGCCCATATTATGTTCGGCGGACTTACTCACGAGCCTGCGGTAGAATTATGTCGCCTGTTGGTCAGGTTAAGCCCAACAGGATTAGATAAAGTCTTTCTTTCTGACTCAGGTTCAGTCTCTGTCGAAGTGGCCCTGAAAATGGCACTTCAGTACCAGCAAGCCAGAGGACTACACAACAAAAAACGTTTCCTCACAATACGTGGTGGATATCATGGCGATACCTTCCATGCCATGTCTGTCTGTGATCCAATTACCGGAATGCATACGGTTTTCTCAGGAGCATTACCTGAGCAGCTGTTTGCCCCTCGCCCGCAATGCCGGTTCAGTACGCATGACAAAGATTGGGATCCAACCGACATCGCTTCACTCCACAACCTGCTGGCTGAACATCACCAGGAAATCGCCGGGGTTATCCTGGAGCCAATCGTTCAGGGGGCTGGCGGGATGTGGTTTTACCATCCGCAATACCTCCATGAATTACGCAGCCTTTGTGATCGCTATGATGTTCTGCTTATTTTTGATGAAATTGCTACCGGATTTGGCCGAACAGGTAAACTCTTTGCTGCGGAACATGCCCGAGTCAGCCCGGATATATGCTGCCTGGGCAAGGCTCTTACAGGTGGATACATGACCTTGGCAGCCACTCTCTGCTCAGATCAGGTTGCGGAAACAATCTCTCAAGGCACACCGGGCCTGTTCATGCATGGTCCTACTTTTATGGGTAACCCTTTAGCCTGTGCTGTTGCCCTTGCCTCCATCAACCTGTTGCTAGAGAGTAATTGGTCGCATAACATAGCGAAAATTGAGCAGCAGTTAGAACGCGAACTCGAACCAGCCAAAGAGATCGCATCTGTAGCGGATGTCCGGGTTCTCGGTGCCATTGGGGTCGTGGAAATGCAGCAGCCGATTGATATGGCCATGTTGCAAAAATTCTTTATTGATCACGGCGTCTGGATTCGCCCCTTTAACAAGCTCATTTATCTGATGCCGCCGTATATTATCAGCAGTGAAGATCTGAGCAGGCTCACCGGAGCTGTACGTAAGGCTGTTGAGCTTTCTGATTTGATGCTGTCGGAGAAAAACCGCTGAGACATTAAAATCAATTTGCGCCAATTGCACAACCGGTAGCCATTCGCGAGTCTCTGTCCTCCGGTCTCGCTATTGCATCCTCACATCGGAATGTTTATAGTTAAGTTGACCAACTACTCTTCCTGCCGGAGATGCTGAAAAATGCCTCCCCTGTGTCGTACAAAAACGGAGAACAAAAATGTCCGCAAGAAAGTTAATCAGCTTTGACTGGGCCATGAAAAAGCTCCTGCGGAGCAAGGCCAATTTTGAAATACTTGAAGGATTTCTCAGCGAGCTGCTCAGAGAGGATGTCCGTATCCAGGAAATTCTTGACAGCGAAAGCAATAAGGAGGACCGACCGGACAAGTTCAATCGCGTCGATCTGAAAGTCAGGGACGGACAGGGAGACATAATCATTATCGAAGTGCAGTACGACAGGGAGTTCGACTTTCTCCAACGAATTTTCTTTGGCACAGCCAAGGCGATTACCGAACATATGGAGGAAGGAACAGCCTATGCAGAGATCAAAAAAATCGTCTCTGTCAGCATCCTGTATTTTGATCTGGGCCAGGGAAGTGACTATGTGTATCACGGTACGACTTCGTTCCAAGGGCTGCACACCAGCGATACGCTGCAACTGTCTGATCGGCAGCGGACCATGTTCGGCAGGGATGAGGTCTACGAACTCCTGCCGGAATACTGGCTCATCAAGGTGAACAGCTTTGATGATATCGCGAAAGATACTCTGGACGAATGGATATATTTTCTCAAGAACGAGGAGATCAGGGACGATTTTAGTGCTAAGGGGCTGGACAAGGCAAAACAGGAGCTGGACATCATGAAGCTTTCCGAAGAAGAGCGGAGGGCATATTCGCGGTATCTGGAGAATCTCCATTATCAGGCCAGTATGGCCGAATCCACTTGGACAGCAGGAATGATGGAGGGAGAGAAGAAGGGAATTGAAAAAGGGATTGAGCAAGGGAGAAGATCGGTTGCCCTCAATCTGCTCCAATCAGGTATACTTGATATTGAGAAAATTGCTGAGATGACCGGGCTGACGGTGGAGGAGGTTCAGGGGCTTAAGGCGGAATAGGAGAATATTTATGGGTGATTCCGGTAAAAAGAGCAAGAGGGAAAAGCTGTGCCTTCTTCGATCCGCATTATTCTGGGATGTAGATATTGCAACGCTTGACCCTAAAACTCATGCTCAATATATCATCGGGAGAGTCATCACAAGAGGGGATATGAGCGACTGGAATACGTTGAAAGAATTATACGGACATCAACGGATCAGGAAGGAGGTTATCCATATTCGCTCACTTGATGCGAAGAGTTTAAGCTTTCTAAGTTGTTACTATGATATTGACAGGACATTGTTCAAATGCTGTACTTCAACACTGTCGAGCCGGAAACTTTAAAATTATTGAGGGAGCTTCAGGCTCACAGAGAATGCCGTCATTTCTCCTTAGCTGGTGGAACCGCACTTTCCTTGCATCTCGGCCATCGAATTTCAATTGATCTTGATTTGTTTACGCAAGATCAGTTTGACAGCAACGCATTATTTGAATCTCTAAGAAATTCTGCGTTATTCCATAGTGCTGTTTCAAATTGTTCTCAAACCGTCAACTCCCTGTCGATGTTTATCAATACAGAAGGGATGGAGGTCAAAGTCGATTTTATCAGACATCATTATCCATTGCTGATGCCGGTTCAATACATTGATGATATACGGATTTTTTCGGTGAAGGATATTGCTGCCATGAAACTGAACGCGATTGCGAATCGTGGAAGCAAGAAAGATTTTTTTGATGTCCACAGCTTGCTGGAGCGGTTCACTTTGGCAGAACTTCTTGCCTTTTTTGAAAAAAAATATGCGCAGATAAACAGCTTCACTGTCCTGAAAAGTTTAACCTATTTTGAAGATGCCGAGGCTGATCCTGAGCCGATGGTTCTGGTGGGTACAAGTTGGCATGAGGTTAAGAGCAGGTTACATTCTTTGGTAAAAAATTATTTCTGATACCGGCAGGGACAGGACATTGGTTTTAAGGATGAGGGTGCGGGAAGGAAAAGGACGTGAGAACGCATAAACGGGCACAGAAGCAGTGCCGACTGGCTTTTCCCTGCTCCTGAACCGTTTTTACCCGCTACAGTATGACATTCTCCTGCTCCATTGTCATTTCCTCCCGCTCCTCCATCATTTTTGACCGGTGCAGAACCATTTTCACCTGCTGCAGGATGGGTTTTACCCGTTACAATGCCCTATTCTCCCCTTACAGGGGCTGTTTTTCCTGTTCCTTTGCGTTATTTCCCTGCTGCGTTGTCATTTTTTCCCGTTTTTGAATGAGCCTGTGCCGGTATATCAAGCAAAAGAGAGCACTGCAAGGGCCGGACGAAAGTGAAATCAGGAAACAGGATAATGCCTCTGCACAATCTCCACCAAACGAACTAAGGTCTGGTTCACCGGAACAGCAATTCCTTGCTCTTGGGCCTTGCGAACAATATAGCCGTTAATTGCCTCAATTTCTGTAAGACGCTGTTGATCAATATCCTGCCCCATAGATGAACGATTTGAACCTGTTGCCTTGGCGATCTGCTCAACATGCGCCACCATATCGTCAGGGAGGCTGACAGAACAGGCCTTGGACACCTTAATTGTCTCTGCAATAAGATCCCGCATCAGCATCCTGCTTGCCTCCTGATCAAGAAGTTGACCATTGCGCAAACCTGTCAGGGCAGTAATAGCATTGATCCCTACATTAACACAGAGCTTTTTCCATAAAACAGGCTCAATATCAGCAACAACCCGTGAACTGATACCTGCTGCTGTAAAAACTTCAGCCAGTTGTGTTGTAATTGCCCCCCTCCCCTGCCCCCACATACCAATAACCGTGTCCCCGACTCCTGAATGCTGAATCTTTCCAGGGCCAAGCACCATCGCACCTTGAGCAGTTGTCCCGCAGAGCACCCTGTCCTCCCCAAGGACATCAGCAAGAATCTCAGCATTACCCATACCGTTCTGCAAGGTTAGCGCATAACCGTCCTTTTTCAATAAACAAGCAGCGGTACGGGCGGCAGCTTCAGTCTGGGCATGTTTGACAAAAATCAGAGCCAGCTCCGTGCCAATGATGTCGGTCGGATCAACTGTGGCACGTACTTGAACTACCCGTTGTTTCCCTTCACGAACGATTATCAGCCCATGTTTATTCAGCGTATCAACCTGTTCTTTGCGCACATCTATTAACCGGACATCCTGTCCATGCTCGGTGAGTAAGGCCCCGAACAGGCAGCCCATAGCACCAGCACCAATAATTGTTATTTTCATGGCTTGTTAATTTCTTGTTGAATCCCCAACTGCAAATTTAATTGACAAGTACCAAAAGAGCAGTAAACTTACTCTGACCTTTAGTATCACTGCCCACATTACTGAAACGACATTTTGTTCAACAGATAATACCCCAGGAGAGAATAATGAAAACCAAATTGTCCCTTACCAAAGCCTTGTTCTTGTCAATATCTGCTCTTCTTTTTATCCCGGCAGCCCAGGCAGCTGATTATACCAACTCCATTGGAATGGAATTTAAAAACATCCCTGCTGGTACCTTCTTTATGGGAAGCTGCATGTATAGCGAGGCTGATAAAAAACGTGATAACCAGCTCAAAAAGCAAGGACTCTCACCTCAGGGGCCTACCTGCCCGGCTCAGGTTCCGATTGACACAGATGCGCTTGAAGAAGAAACTCCCCAGCATGAGGTACAGATCAGCAAAGGCTTTCAGATAGGCGTGTATGAGGTCACTCTGGGACAATTTAAGCATTTTCTCTCCTCCCTTAATAATGAAGAACGAAGCCAAATTGAGACGGAAGACTTCAAAAAAGCCAACCAACATGGTGATAAAGCAGCGGTTGCTGGTGTTTCCTGGGAAGATGCCCAAGCCTTTATTGCGTGGCTGAACCGAAAAGAAGGGGGGCAAAGATATCGCCTGCCCACAGAAGCGGAATGGGAATATGCTGCTCGTGCCGGGAGCAAAACCGTCTACTTTTGGGGCGATACCCCGGAGCAAGCCCCTGAGTATGCCTGGTTCAATATGGACCAGGCTGATCTGCGCATGTGGTTCTCTGAAAGAGAGTTTGGCAAAAAAGAAGATTTCCCTCACCCGGTAGGCCTGAAAAAGCCCAATGCCTGGGGCTTATATGACATGGCTGGCAATGTCTGGGAATGGGTTAATGATGGCTACAGCGCAACCTATTACCAAAACAGTCCCAAGGTCGATCCCACTGGCCCTCGCACGGAACGACTTCGCTGTTTTCGCGGTGGAAGCTGGTACGGCTCTGTGACCAACCTTCGTTCCGCCTTTCGCGGCCTCAATGCTCCAACCTTTCGCAGTGATTCTTTGGGATTCCGCGTAGTGCGGAAGACCCGCTGAATCGAACCTTACGTAGGGATAGACCCCTGTGTCTATCCAACACCGTTTACGGGCACGGCACGCCGTGCCCCTACAACCCCGCACCCTTTCTTCGTCGGTAGGTTCGGATGCTGTAGCGAACCGGCTCTTCAACTTCTTCTGTCTCCACTACAGCAAAAGGCGGGCAGGAGAATTGCGGAAAAAAGGCATCGCCTGCCACTTCCTGTTCCAGCTCAGTCAAAATTAATGTGTCAGCCCGGTCCAAAGCCAGCTGATACAACTGGGCCCCGCCAATAATAAAGACCTTTTCTTCGCCTGCTGTCTGCGTAAAACCTTCCTCTAGCGAATGCACCACCTCGGCACCGCTCGCCTGAAAGGCCGGATTTCTTGTGACAACAATACTGCGTCGTCCGGGCAAGGGCCTGCCGATGGACTCCCAGGTCTTGCGCCCCATGAGCAGGCTATGGCCCATGGTGATATCCTTGAACCGGGTCTGCTCTCCAGGAATATCCCAGGGGATGTCCCCTTTCCTCCCAATGACCCGATTGGCCGCCATTGCCGCGATAAGAATAATCTCCATGCCTACTCCTTGTCCTTCTTCTCCTTGGCCGCCTCTGCTTCTTTTTCTTTGGGCGGAGCAACCTCCTCAGCTGCTGCTGGTGCTTCACCAGTCACTGGAAGCCCAAATCCCAGCCGAACCTTGCGATCAATCTCCATCAGCATGTCTGGATGTTCCTTGAGAAAGGTCTTGGCATTCTCCCGGCCCTGCCCGATCCGCTCGTCATTATAGGAATACCAGGATCCGCTCTTATCAATAATCTCCTGCTCAACTCCAAGATCCAACAGGTCGCCGGTCCTGGAAATTCCCTCACCATAAATAATATCAAACTCAGAAAGCTTGAACGGAGGAGCTACCTTGTTCTTCACTATCTTGACCTTAGTGCGGTTCCCGATAACTTCCTGGCCGTCCTTGATCTGGGTCATACGCCGAATATCAATACGGATGGAGCTGTAGAACTTGAGCGCATTCCCGCCCGTGGTGGTTTCCGGATTGCCGAACATCACCCCGATCTTCATGCGGATCTGGTTGATAAAGATCAGCACCGTGTTGGTCCGTTGCAGCACACTGGTGAACTTACGCATGGCATGAGACATAAGCCGGGCCTGAAGGCCCACATGTTGGTCACCCACATTACCGTCTATCTCCGCCCTCGGAACCAGAGCGGCCACGGAGTCGATAACAATAACATCCAGCCCGCCGCTCCGCATCAGCACCTCGCAGATCTCCAAAGCCTGCTCACCAAAATCCGGCTGAGAGACCAGCAGGTTGTCCACGTCCACGCCCAATCGTCCCGCATAGTCAATATCCAGGGCATGCTCCGCATCAATAAAGGCCGCATTGCCCCCTGCTTTCTGGGCCTCCGCAATAACGTGCAGAGCCAGGGTGGTCTTCCCGGAAGACTCCGGGCCGTAGATCTCGGTCATCCGACCTCTGGGTAAGCCCCCCACGCCTAGGGCGATGTCGATGCCCAGAGTGCCGGTGGAAATAGCCGGGACATTCTCCCGCTCATGCTCGCCGAGGCGCATAATGGCCCCTTTACCAAACTGCCGCTCTATCTGGCTCATAGCGTTATCAACGCTCTTTCGCCTTCCTTCGTCCTGTTTATCCTGTGCTGTTGCCATGAATATTCTCCTTGCACCAGTAATTCTCAAAATAAAAACTGCCAGTTACGCACAACACAGCAGTCAATCTGTTTCAGTCACGTTCTCCAGCGACTCTTCGAACATGTTGGAAAAGCGAATCTGAAATAAAAAAGCCTGCTTCGTGCCGAAGGCGTATCATTTCATCGGAAACCGATATAACCTTTCCATCACTCTTTGCACGCAGAAGGATACCCAGTATTCCTGTCGGGCGCAAGCCCATGATTTTTGCGACAGACCGTCCTTCGGTTTCGTCCATCAATATCCTGCTGATTTCCATCTCCAAAGCAAGTGCTATGACTGCGGGCGTAGGCAAGGTCATCCTCCAGGTCTTGATCGGTAAAATGACGAGGAACAGCACGACGTCCCAAAAGCAACCCGAATTCGACACGGGTCAGCGAGGTCATCTCGCAGGCTTTGCCAAAAGAAAGAAGCCCCCTGGCATACAGAGCGATGGCAAGTTCCGTCATAAGAGACTGCTCACGTTCTCCTGTCGGCAAGCGGATCGCATGGGCGATCTGATCAGGTATCTCAAGAGTAACACTCATATAGTACACCTTCCTTTACAATTAACAGCATTATTGCTTCACCCCCTGTGAGAGGTATACCATTATCTGCATGTTTTAAACAACACATACTCTTGGTGGCTCAATCATACCCTGGGTATGCTTCAACCGCTCACGGAATAGCTTTAACCATACCTTGGGTATGGTTCAGGGTATCCCTTGGTATGCCTCAACCCCTCTCTGGATAGCTTCGACCATACCTCGGGTATGCCTCAACCTATCCCTTGGTATGCTTCTTCCTATCTCCAGATACCTTCAGTCTTTATCATACTGCATCTTTCAACAAGGCCCGCCGCACCATGTCCAAGGCTGTCTGGGCCGTCAACGCCTGGATCTCTTTCCGGCTGCCGGAGAAATGATGCAGGACATCCCTGACCTTCTCCTTATAAAAAAGCCCGATGTAGACTGTGCCCACCGGCTTTTCTGCTGTACCGCCGCCTGGTCCGGCAATGCCGGTAACAGAAAGAGCAACCTTGGTCCCCACCCGGGCCGCAAGCCGGGCCGCCATTGCCCTGGCCACCTGCCCGCTCACCGCCCCGTAGTTGCGCAGCAGATCCCGGTCCACATTAAGGAGCACCTCTTTGAGATGATTTGAATAGGCCACTGCCCCGCCAGCAAACCACTCAGAACTGCCTGGAACCATGGTCAGCTGTGAACTGATCAAGCCACCGGTACAGGACTCGGCAGTAGAGAGCATGAGGCGTTTCTCCCGGAGCAGATTACCCACCACCTCGGCTAAGGTCTCCCGATCTGTGCCGTAAATATGATCGCCTAGGGCTTCCCGGATTCGCTGCTCCGCATCAATGAACAGGACATCCACCTCCTCTGCACTGCTGCCGGATGCAATCAGGCTGACATGTACTTCAAAATCCACCGGATAATAGCCCACCGTTACCTTTTTTTCCTGCTCCAACGGCATAAGGCGTTGATTGATCTCGTGCTCGGGCAGGCCCACGGTCTTGTACAAACGCATCTGCTGATATTTATGACAACCGCTCCAGCCTGCCAAGCGCGGCAGGACGATATCCACCAGCAGTTTCTGGGCCTGCACTGGCACTCCGGGCAGAAAAAAAACAGGAATATCATCATGGACAAGCAGATGCCCGGCCATTCTTTCTTCAGAACTCAGCACCTCGGCACCTTCCGGCAGCCAGGCCAGTTTTTCCAGGGCATCCAGCTGCCCGTCCGCGTCCTGTAACTGGGAGCGAACCTTTTCCAGGATAGCCTCATTCAGGGTGGCAGGACGTTGCAGGGCCGCGGCCACAGCTTCATTGGTCAAATCATCCGTGGTTGGCCCCAGTCCACCGGTAACGATCACAAAATCCACCCGCCGGATCGCCCGCTTCAGGGCCTCGCCGATCAGCTTGGGCGTATCCCCGATGGTGTGCATGGCATAGATCTCATGACCGGCCAGGAAAAGCTCTCTGGCGGCAAAGGCACTGGTGGTATTGGTTATCCGGCCCGAGGTCAGCTCATCGCCGATGGCAATAATTTCTCCGATCATGGTTGTACACAGCACGTCATCATTTGTAAAATGCCCCTCGCTGCGAGCGACATATTGCCACACTCATATCCCATCATTCTTTTCCCTGAAGAGAAGACACGAATATCCTGACAAGGAAGAGATTTGGCCTAGTCTATCATAAACAGAGGAAAAAGGGAAACAAGAGAGTGGCTTTTGCAGGGAGATATTACACTGCCTGTGCAGGATGAGCAGGATGAGCAGGAGAATGGGTAAGAGACTTGGTCAAATATTCTTTTGGAAAATCTTCTGCCGGAATAACATGCTCTGCTGCCTGGATGACCTGATCAGCAAGATCGCCACCAACAGATTCCACGTTTCCTGCCTTGCCAAGTATCAAACGAATAATCTGCACCGCATCAACCTGTTCAAGAGGGCGACATGGAATAAAGGCCGCTGTTCCCTCCTGCTCAATCTCATGCAGCAAATCGCCCTGCACAAGTATATCCAGAGGATGGGCCAGGTCAGTCTCATTCACCACCTGGCATTGACCAATCAAGTGCTCCAGGGAGGTTCCCTGACCAAGGGCAAAATTATTATACACTGCAATCAAAATATCAAAGGTCCGTTGGAGATCCTGACGAGTACTGCTTTCTGCCCCTGAAAGTTGATAACTATTACGATGCTGAATAGCGTAAGCAAGCACCGCTCCCAGGAGAATAAACATCCATCCCAACTGAATCCACACTAAAAACAGCGGAACCGTGGCAAAGGAGCCGTAAATAGCATTATACTTTGCCACCCCGATCTGGAGAACCACATAGCCACGCTGGACAATAAACCAGAAAACCGCCCCAAATAAGGCCCCGCAAAAGGCCGCTGTGGTTTTGACCTTCACATTAGGGAAAAAAAGATACATCATCATCAGGGACAGGGTTATAAAGAGGAAGGGCAGCAGCTTCAGGAGCATCTGCACAGTCCAGATTGAAGGAATCACCGTAATAATATATTCCATTATTTTGGGTGATCGCAGGATAGCATCGCCAGCCAGGGTAATATTGATTGAAATGGGCAGGAGAACAAGCAGGGCGAGATAGTCCATAATTTTACGGAACAAAGAGCGTCCACGCCGGGTATGCCAGATAGCATTCATGGCATCTTCCACAGAGCTGAGCACCATAATCACCACAATCAACAGACCAACAATACCAAAGGCCCCCAAGGCAGCAAAATTCGTATTATCCACATAGTCGAAAATAGTATCAATGGCCTGATGCAGATGACGATTCAACGAGGGAGGTGGTTCGGGGTCTTCCTGGGCTGCATCTTTTTGAACTGCATCTTCTTGTACAGCATCTGCCGGAGCAAGGTCTTCTGGAGCAACCGCTTCCGGCGTATCTTCAGAAGCAGGTTTTTCCAGGTCAACCTGTTGAGAGGATTGAGGAGAAGCTTGAGGAGCAGACTGATTTGCCAGAATATCTGCTCCCTGCTGACTGACATCAGGATCCAGTTGATCAATAAAGTGATAGGCCGCTATCCGCATCTGATCACCATTGCCTAACCCTTTCAAAATGGCCGTGCTCATTGCCAACAAGGGCACCATAGACAGCATAACAGAGAAGGTCAGGGCTGAAGCACGCAAGGAAATATTGGTATTGCTGAACTCATACACCATGATCAGCAAAATACGGAGTAAACTGCGCAAGAATCTGATAATTTTTTTTTCTTCAGGAACATACTCAAAGGCCCAGCGACTGAGCCGTCCACCTGCCTTGAGCGGGCTGAGCTGCATAGCAGGGCTTACAGGAGTACCTGACGGGATAGAGGAATGCGACATAAGGAAGGATATATTAAGTTCTTTACCTGTTTAAAAAACAGATATTCAGAAGAGAGCAGCAAAAGCTTTTCCTGGAAACAACAGATCGTCATTTCCAGGAAATCTGAAGAATCATGGCGTTCTCTTGGATAATTTATCCAGAGTAAGGATACGGTTACTCGTATCAGCAAGGGTCGGAAGAGTATTTTTTTCCTCTTTTGGAGTGGCCTCCAAGGTAACCACTTCTTTGCTGCTCTTTGCCTTTTTCTTCACAACAGCTGGAGCAGGTATTTTGAGTTTCTGGCCCAAACGTATGGTTGCTTTTCTTCCGAGATCATTTGCATGAATAAGCTCTTTTAACGGCACCTTGTATTTCTTTGCAACACTCAACGCAGTATCTCCCCTTCTGACCCTGTACTCTTTATCCCGAATTTGCTGAGCATACAAGAGCCGGGAAGGAATCGTCTTTATCTGCTTGCGAATGCGTTTTGTCGCTGGCAGACGAACCAGAGTACCTTCAGGAATATATTTCCTGCCTTCAAGAACAGGATCACGGAGGGCCGGATTCAATCGCTCAAACTCTTCAGCATTTATACCGAAATACTCACTCAGTTCCGATGCAGAAGCATAGTCACGTAAACGAAATGTGACATTAATCCAGGGACGATCCTTCACCAATGAGCGTTCATTTTCCAGCCGTCTTGCCACCCGAACAGCAGCTATAAATTCTGCATAAAAATTCTTTGAAGCAAACTTAAAGATCCCTGTTTCATGATGTTTAATAATCCGTGGATACGTTCCCCATTTTTTTTGGGCCCGTACCATCCCGGCCCGTCCATAATTATAGGCTGTCAGGGCCAAAGGCCACGACCCAAGCTGACGATAATTTTCCTGAAGAAATTTTGCGGCTGCCAGACTGGATAAGTACACATCAAAACGCTCATCAACAAGCTCATTAATGGTCATATACTCTCGCCCGGTATACTTGGTAAACTGCCAAAGGCCAACAGCTGCGGCCTTTGAATGGGCATTCAGATTAAAGGAAGATTCTACATGAGGAAGATAGGCCAATTCGACCGGCAGATTACGTGCCCGCATAATCTTTTTAATAAGGGGCATGTAGGCACCAGAACGAATGACTCCTTTACGAAAATTATCTTTCAGGCCTGTTTGTACACGAAGATTTTTAATGGCCTCACGGAAGACATCAGCTTTCTGCTTCCCCTTAAAGAGGGCATAGACTTTTTCTTCTTCTTTTGTCCTTGGCTTTTTACCATCAGCGAATTTTTCCAGCATTTTTTTATGGCGCAAGCGAACCATTTTTTCCAGCTGGGCATTCACCTTGCCTGCCCCTGGTGTTCTCCTCGGAATAAAGTCTATCACACCATAAATAATACTTACGTCGTCTTTATCATGCAACACGCCCTGGTTGCTTGTATATGTCCCATAAATCTTTTCCCAGAATTGTACATTGGGCGCAATTATCCGATAAATAGGAAAACGGGAACCAGCCTCACATCGCCCATCAATCAGTACAATCGTTGCAAAAAACAGAAGCAAGCAGGTTATTCTTTTTCTCATGATAGACATTGGCACACCGCTCTGTAAGCTATGATAAAGCCGCTGCCCCTACATTGCAACGGCATCGTTATTGCTTTTACTCTTACTCATAATATTTTATTGTACAATAAATACGCCAAAAGGCAAGAAGGCGAAAAAGGTATTTTTCCTTTGCTCTTCCAGATGATGACAGGCAGGAGAACATGAACCCCAGAGTACCAGACAAAAAAAAATCCCGATGCATACACACCGGGATAAACAAAAACCTCTTGTATCGTGCAGGAAGACGACAGAAGAAATATTATCACACTCTGAAAAAAAACCGCTGTTTATTTTAATTTAAAAAACTATACTAGACAACAACAAGTAATTCAGAAGATTTTTTTACTATAGCATAAAAATCACAGTTTCTGCACTCAAGAAATTTCCTGGCAATTCCTCCTGTCGTCTTAATCTTACAATAAGAATCAACAACAACCCAACAACAACGCCCACCATTTCTCCCCTGATGGATACCATTTGCTCTGGACTCAATTGCAGCTGGGCAAACACCGTTCACAGCTGCATTCTTGCCACCAAGCTCTCTCCCACATTCTTTGAATTCCCAGCAATTTATATTTTCATCTTCCATAACACAAACACTGCCTCAACGAAGAAGTTCAATTTACAATACAATGCCCATTTCAATGGTAAAAAAAACTATACCTTGCTCGGCACAAAAAAACAATACTTACTTTCACTAAGGAAGGTTATCCAGTAAACCAAGCAAAAAAGACTACAACACACACGAAAAAACGAAAAAAAAAGAACATTTCATCACGAAATGCTTGTCCACAGAGTGTCGCCAAAACAGGCTAGAAAAGAATATTTTCCAGTGAATCTCGCCACAATCTATGGTATATAAGAGATACCGATGGGAATAATTTGAATCGTAGTTAGATGAATTCAATATAAGAGGAAGAAAATGCAGAAAATATCATTAACGCTGGGCTTTCTGGCCCTTGCCGGTATCATCTCACCATGTGGCATCCACGCAGCTACTCCTCCATCCCCAGATGCAGAAGTTGACGTGGACAGGATGGCCCGGGAATACAGGGAGAAACCTAACAGCCCCGGAGCGTTAACCAAGGAAATGATTGAAGCATGTGTTGTCCTGAAGACCGATATGGAAAAGGATATGGAACAACTTGACAACCTCAGAGAAGAACTGGGAACATTAAACAATGAAGTAAAAGAGCTTGGGGCCTATCTCAAAAACAATAAAGGGCAATTTGACGAGAACGACACCAGTGCAGCAAGGGCAGAATACGATGCCAAAGTAAAAGAGTACAACGCCAGAATTCCTCTTTTAAAGGAAAAAACCAAAATGTACCAGGATATGATCAAACCTTATAAGGAAAAAGAGGTGAAATTTGAACAGAACTGTAACAACCAGCCCTACTACGAAGACGATTATAAGGCAATAGAGGAGAAAATGGGTCGAGGTATATAGGTAATAGGTACTTTGTTACTAAAATATGAACCCATTAGACGTACTATTCTGCTGGCTTGATCCCGACAACTGTCGGGATCTTTCTTTACCTGCCTACGCAACTGCACAGGCAGCAGGTATGGATATAGTAGCGGCAATTACTCAGGACACAGAGCTGCAGCCTGGAGAAATCAAAACTTTTCCTACAGGATTTGCTGTTGCTCTGCCAGATGGTTTTGAGATGCAGGTTCGGCCCCGATCTGGTTTAGCTATAAAACATGGTATTACTGTTGTCAACGCACCTGGCACCATAGATGCTGACTACCGGGGTGAGGTAAAAATCGGATTGATCAATCTTGGTCAGTCCCCCTTTACTGTCCAACGAGGAGACCGCATTGCCCAACTGATTTTTGCTCCAGTCTGCCAGGCCCGCCTGCAACAGGTCGAGGAGTTAGGAGCAACCGAGCGAGGAACAGGAGGATTTGGTCATACTGGCAGATAACCAGCTACTATTTTTCTGAAAACAAAATATATATCCCCCTGTACCAAGGGGAATACACAAATACGAGTCATGCCACTTGTACTGTAACTTTCTAACACTCAAACAACTCAAAAAATGGAGCATTCCCATGCCTATCCTGAAATCCTTCCTGGCTCCTGCTGCTGCTTTTACTCTGGCTGTCACTCTCCCCAACCTTGGTTTTTCCGCTGCTGACCCCTTAAGTACGGATACGAAGAAGTCAGAGCGCAAGTACCGAGCAACAAGAGCAGGCGAAGGGGCTTTGACCCAGCAAATGCTTGAAGCCTGTATCAACCTCAAAGCAGAGATTGATGAAGAGTATGAAAAAATTAGTGCCTCCAAAAAAGAATTTGACGCGCTCAACAATGGGGTTAAAAAAATTGCAGCAGAAATGCCAGCGGAAGCTGAGGTTCCACTTATTGAGTATAATGAGCAGGTGAGTCTTTATAACAAAAAGCTGGATGCACTCAAAAAACTGGAAACTGCGTATAACGAAAAAAGCGAACCGTACCGAAAAAAAACAGCTCAATTTAAAAAAGAATGTAATGATCAGCCATATTATCAGGACGACTATGCAGCTGCGATGAAAAAGACAGGGAAAAGCCTGTAAAAAGAAACCGGCAGAGCAAGGGGCGGGTCGCGGTCTCTGCCGGACAGGAAAAATTGCTCCCTAGAAAAGCAACAACACACCAAAGTTCGCTGTTACATTCTCCAGATCATCGTCAGGCAAGGCCATATCATAGGCTGATATTCCAATCTCTCCCCGAAAGAAAAGATTTTTATGCAGCCATCTGGCATTATGCATAATACCTGCATATCCTTCAAAACCGTCCTCTTCTGCCTCAAATTGAATGCCCCCAGAGGTACGATCCGCTTCAACATGCGCATAACCGGCTCCCAAATAAGGACGCATGGCAAAAGAACTCATCACCACAAGTGAATTAAAGAGGTACTGACCGCGGAGCGCTGTGGTTTTAAAATCACCGGTCACCCCCAAGGTACACATAACACCAACGTGCTCGGTAAACCAGTACTCAGCCGTGGGACCCGTCCCATAATTCACCGAATTCACTATCCCTCCCAAGCCAAAACGACCATCAACAGAAAAAACATGGTGAACAGACTGCTGTCCATAATTCGCTTGAGCAAAAGCCAACCCGGGAAAACTGAGGCCTAGCACAAGAATAATCGCCACCAGGGCGGGACGCTGAAATAATACTTTAGAATTCATCACAATATTCTCCTTTCTCTCTTCTTACCAAGAAGTACCCAGTCCCTTTTGGAGGGATTTCCTCTATAAACAAAAAATAATTAACCATGAAATACGGTAAAAACAAACAACTTTCTCAAATGTTATCATTTTACAAATCTTCCCGTGCAAAGGGAAGCACCTTGGCAAGACAGTCCTGGCCAGAAATCATCATAAGCAGGCGATCCAGCCCCAGAGCTATTCCGGCACAAGCTGGTAACTGTTTAAGGACAGACAAAAATTTCTCAGGCATTGTGCAGGTTCTGCCGTATCTCTCAGCCTTTTTCATCTCTTCTGCAAAACGGTATCGTTGTACAGCTGGGTCGGTTAACTCAGAAAAACCGTTCGCTAATTCAACACCACCAATGTAGAGTTCAAAACGCTCTGCCAACTCAGGACATTTCGCCTTTGGTCGGGCCAGTGAAGCAAGTTCAACAGGGTAATCATACAAAAAAACCGGGTGTTCCCAACCAAGTTCCGGCTCCACCTTTTCCACCAGCAGAAGGTCAAAGGCTCCTGTACGAACAGCCTCCTGAGCCGACACCCCGGCATAGCACTGAAAGGCTTCATTCACAGAAAGCCGCTGCCAAGGAATCTGTAAAGGAATTTCCTTGCCAGCGCGCTGGACAACCTCCTGGTCTGCAACCTGACAAATCAGCTGCTCGCACTCTTTCATCAGCTCCAAATAGCTCCATCCCACATGATACCATTCCAGCATGGTAAACTCTTCCTGATGAAGCCGTCCCAGTTCTCCCTTGCGAAAACAGGGACAAATCTGAAAAATCTGCTCGTTTCCCTGAGCCAAGAGCTGTTTCATGCAAAGCTCAGGTGAGGTCTGCAAAAACCATTTCTCAGAGGAAAGGGGAATAATTTCCGCTTCAGGAATCAGCAGCGGAAGACGAACCGGGGTGTCTACCTCAATATATCCCTGCTGATAAAAAAAAACACGGATCTTCTGAAGCATGTAGGAACGCTGTTGAAGCTCATCAGGGGACAGCATAATTCTCTCTTGCTTTCTCCGCTCAGGATGTCAGAATAACGATCAGGCCGAGTACAGTACAATACCCTGCAAAGACATACAGGGAATGTTTACTGAGATAGGCAATTAACCAGCGGATAGCGATATAACCGGAAATCAGGGCTGCCAAAAAACCTGCAAGCAAGGGGAGGAGGAAGTCATGGACAGCGGGCAATTCTGCCAAGTCTTTCAGGGCCAACGCTCCAGCCCCCACCATGATAGGTACAGACATTAAAAAGGAAAAGCGGGCTGCTGCGGATCGATCCAGGTTACGGGTCATTCCACCTGCAATGGTTGCCCCGGAACGAGAAACACCAGGCAGCAAGGCAAGTACCTGAGAAAAACCAATCAGGAGGCTATCCAACCAACTCATCTCTTCCATAGAACGGTTTCGCCGCCCTGTGGTTTCAGCAATAACCAGTACGATTGCTGTCAGAAAAAGAAAGTACCCTGTCATCCTGGCACTGGCAAAGGCGTACTCAATCAGATCCTTGCCCAATAAACCAAAGATCACTGTTGGCAGAGTTGCGATGATAAGATACCAGCCCATCCGCGAATCCGGGTCAACAAAGGGCGTTCTCTGCATAATACCCTGTACAAAGGCCGTACCAATTATTGTGAGATCTTTCCAGAAATAAATAAAAACAGAAAACAGGGTTCCCCATTGAACAAGGACATCAAAAATAAAGGCCTGCTCCTTGGCAAACTGCCAGCCCAAAAAATGAGGCACTAACACCAGGTGACCAGAACTGGAGACCGGGATAAACTCAGTGAGTCCCTGCACAATACCAAGAATAATTGCCTGCAAAAATGTCATCCTTTTCCTCTTAATATTTTACAATATAACAAAATGATTTTACAAAACTTTCCTTATTATTGCACTGCCCGGACATCAGCAGGATTTTTGGGAATCCAGGCCAACCCGCCTTTAAAGCCATAGCAACGGGCCAGATATAAGGTATGCAGCTTCTCCTCACCAAACCAAGGACCTGTGCGTTTAATCGTGACCGGCTCCACCGGATCCACCCGTTCAAAAACCTCAGGCAAAACCGTGATCACGGGTTCATGCTCAAAAATCCCAACAGCATCCTGTCCAAGCAACATCTCATCCTGAAACCAAAAATCATAGACATTGGGCCTGGACCAACGATTAATAGAGACCGTATGCGGTTGCTCCTGCATATAAAAGGCTAGCTCACTGGCAAACTGATAACGAAGCCCGAAGACAAAGGTTTCATCAGGTTGTGGCATGCCTTGCACTTCCTTATCAACAAGCTCTCCCAAGGTATCCCAGCCCCTGGTCTCCTGGGCAGCCCGATCTAACTCTGCCCTGAGCGGCAGGACCGGATACAGCAACTGAGCCATAATAAGCATTGAAGCCACAAAGCTCAGGCCCAGCCCAAACCACCATAAATAATAACGTGAAACTTTCTGCCCTGTTTTCCTCGCCTGCCCTGGACTATTATACAGCGCAGCAATCAAAACAAAGGCTGTCAGATAGGCTGGAGCTGGCCAGTTACCATAGATACGGACATGCAGAGCCAGCAGGGTAAATACCAAAAATGTGGTCAAAGACATCCAGATAAGAAAGGACGCCTGTGCCCTGGGCAGCTGATTCCCTGCCCATCCTTTTACCCAACCAGCAAGGATACATAAAAAAATCAGCGGAGAAACCAAGGCTGCCTGAGCCCCAAAAAACTCAGGGAGAAAGGACAGTGTGAAGAAAGGGCCTTGATCTCCACCTCCCTGTCCACCACCCTGAAAAAGCACATGGCGAAAGGTCACCCAATTGTTCTCCATGTTCCAGAGAATCACCGGGGTAAAGAGCATACAGCCGACTACCAATCCTAACCAAGGCCGGATGCTCAACAGCCGCTGCCGATAAGCTGTGGTAAACACTATCGCAAAAAAGAGCGAAGGCAGGAAAAGCAACATGGTATACTTGGTAAGCATACCCAAGCCGAACCAGATACCGGTCAATAACCATTGCAACAGGGTATCACGCTCAACAGCACGGGCTGCATGATAACAGGCTGCGGCCCAGCACAGGAGCAACATACCATCCGGTGTGGCGATCAGAGCAGACCCTGTCATTAATAAGACGCCCTGGCTCAGTAGTGCAACTTGCAAGGCTGTTTGCCAGGAAAACCAATACCGTGCAAGCAAACAGAGATAGACAGAGGCAAAGGCAAGGGCAAGCACCGTTGGCAACCGGACAGCAAATTCTGTATGACCAAGAAGCTGGGTTGCCAACCAAATTGCCCAGGCTATCATGGGGGGATGATCATGATACCCAAGGGCAAGATAACGACTCCATTGCCAATAATAGGCCTCATCCGGGGCCAGGAGAAACTGCCCACTCATACATAAGCGAACAATCAGCCCCAGTCCAAGAACCAGCCAGGTCAACCGAATATACTGTGCCTCCTGTGTTGTTCGGGAAAGTATCACGATGTTCTTGCAGGAGACTTTCTACCTGCTTCATAAGAAGAAGAGCCGGACAAAACTTGTTCTCTTAACCAATTTCGATTATGATCGTTCATTGGTCTCCAATTAAACCTTAATATTTTTCTTCAGTAAACGGATTATGCACTTATTAAAAAAAATTTTCCTCACCTTGGCCCTCTGTTCCGCCTTTGTTGCCTTGCTCATCCCGAGGAGCACCTATGCAGCCCACGGAGTGTCCCTTGATGGCTCGTTGAAATACTCTGCCGGATTTGACCATTTTGATTATGTCGATTCAGAAGCAAAAAAAGGAGGACTGCTGACCTTACACGCCTTGGGCAGCTTTGACAAGATGAATCCCTTTACCCTGAAAGGCACAGAAGCCTTTGGTTTGTATGGGTACGAAAAGAGCTTGATCTTTGAGCCCCTGGCTGTAGCCAGCCTGGATGAACCTTTTGCTGCCTATGGCCTGATTGCCAAGGATATTGAGCTGGCAGCAGATAAGAAATCCGTCCTCTTTACCCTGAATGAAAAGGCCCGTTTTTCCGACGGCACCCCAATAACGGTAGAAGATGTCAAGTTTTCTCTTGATACGCTGAAATCCGACCTTGCCCACCCCTTTTACCAGATGTATTATCAGGATATCAGTGAAGCAAAAATAGAAGATAAAAAACAAGGCAAAATCCGTTTTCTTTTTAGTCGGCCCAACAGAGAACTCCATATGATAGCCGCACAAATACCGGTGTTGAGTAAAAAATTCTATACAGAGCATGGCTTTGGTACTGAGAATAAAGCAGGCCCCATGCTGCCGCCCATTGGCAGTGGCCCCTATATTGTTAAAGGGGTTAATCCAGGGAAATCTATTACCTATGAACGCAATCCCCAGTACTGGGCCACAGACCATCCCACCCGTAGAGGTATGTTCAACTATAATAGTATTAGCGTAAAATACTTTAAGGATCAAATCGTCAGCTTAGAAGCCCTTAAAGCAGGGGAGTTTGATTTTATGCCGGTTAACATTGCCAAGCAATGGGAACGCGATCTGGTGGGACGCCCGTACGACCAAGGAAAACTGGTCAAAAAAACTTTTGCCCATAAAAACAACCAAGGCATGCAGGGCTTTGTCTTTAATACACGAAAAGAACTTTTTAAAAACCGTCAGGTACGTCAGGCCCTGGGATTGGCCTTTGACTTTGAATGGACCAATAATGCCCTCTTTTTTAATCAATATACCAGATCAAACTCCTATTTCAGTAACTCTGAACTGGCAGCAACCGGGTTGCCCAGTGAAGCGGAACTGAAACTCCTTAACCCTCTCAAAGAAAAATATCCAGAAGCTCTTCCGCCCGAGGTCTTTACCACACCGCTGACCCCGCCAACAACCACGCCTCCCAACAGTCTGCGCAGCAATCTTCGTCAGGCTCAAAAACTCCTGACAGAACAGGGATGGAAGGTGAAAGACGGTGTTCTAACCTCTGCAGATGGTAAACAACATTTCGAGTTTGAGATCCTTCTTTCCAGTGCTTCGTTTGAGCGGGTCATGGCCCCCTATGTAAAAAACTTGCGGAAGCTGGGTGTCAAGGCAAGCTATCGCACCATTGACCCGGCCCTGTATACGGATCGTCTCAAAAACTTTGACTTTGATATGACGGTGTATGTCTTTAGTCAGTCACAATCACCAGGCAATGAACAGCGCGATAAATGGACTTCTGCTGCGGCCTCCCGGAACGGTTCTGCCAACCTGGCAGGCATTCAATCACCAGTTGTCGATAGTCTGGTCGATGCTTTGATCTATGCTGAAACCCGGGAAGAGCTGACAGCAGCCTGCAAGGCCCTGGATCGGGTGCTCTGGTATGGCTATTATGTGGTGCCGAATTGGTATCTGGCCTATCACCGCCTGACCTTTTCTTCCAGGTTCAAACAACCCAAACAGCTTCCACTGTACTACAATCCCTATGATTTGCTTTATACCTGGTGGTTTGAAAAAGACTAATGCACACTGAACCCTTTTTGCAACATAACATTACGCATACCCTACAAGACAGCACAGCAACAGCCGCTTTGGGCCAACAGTTGGGCCAACTCGCCCAAAAAGGCGATGTCATCCTCCTTCATGGAGATCTGGGGGTAGGGAAAACCACCCTGACCCAATCCATCGCCCAAGGCCTGGACGTACCAGAAGACCAGTACGTCTCCAGTCCTTCTTTTGCTCTGATGCACGAGTATTCTGGTCGTCTTTCCCTCTTTCATATGGACTGCTACCGCCTGGCTGGAGAAGAGGATATAGAAGGAGCAGGCCTGGCTGATTATATCAACAGCCCTGGCCTGACTGTTATCGAATGGCCGGACAGATTGGGAAGCCTTCAGCCCAGGGAGCGGCTGGATCTCTTTCTCGAAGCCGTTGATGCAACAACAAGGACCTGCACCTTGCACCCCCACGGAGAATCATGGTATGACCGAATCGCAGCATTATCGTTTTGATGTGTGGCTACCAAATTAAGCCAGAATAAAAAATATATACCATCTACTCATATTTTCTGAGAAAGACAAATGGAAAAAAATACCATCCGCTTGCACAGTTGCCTGAAAGAATATACCTATGATCAGGACAAAGCCTGCACCCCTGAACAGACCGTGGAACGTTTTCACCAACGTCTGAAGGCCACAGGTCTGGATATCCTGAAAGAGGTGAAACGGATTGATACTGGCAGACTGGATATCCCGGTCTTCTTTAGTGTTTGCGGCAAGGATGCCCTGGCAACCATTGGCACCAAGAAACAGATGGGCAAGGGGTCCACGCCTGAACAATCCAGAGCCAGTGCCTGCATGGAGCTTGCTGAACGCTTCAGCTTTTTTTCCTTTCTCAAAAATGCAGATAATTTCATCAGCGGTGACTACCCCACCATGCAAGAGGCTAGCTATCCGGTTCTGCCGATCTCTTCCCTGCTCCAGTCTGTCCATGATGAACAGCGTAGCCCGGAAGAATTGGAACAACTGCTAATCGGGCTGCCCCTACGCTGGACCTGGGCCAGAAACATCACCAGGGATGAGGATGTCTTGGTGCCTTTCTCCTGGTTTTATGCCATCAATGAATTCAACGGCCCCTGTGCTGGTAACACCATTGAAGAAGCAGTCCTGCAGGGGATCTCTGAGGTGGTGGAACGCCATGTCTGTGCGGTGGTTGCCCACAAAAAACTCCGTACCCCGACCATTGATCTGGACACAGTGATTGATCCGGTGGCCCGGACCTTGGTCGAAAAATTCAGACATAACGGTATCACATTACAGGTCAATGATTTCTCTCTGGATACCGGTATCCCAACTGTAGCTGCTCTGGCCTGGGATCCTGCCACCTTCCCGGCAAAAAGTGAACTGGTCTATACAGCGGGCACCACGCCGGATGCAAATAAAGCCCTGATCCGTGCCCTGACCGAGGTGGCCCAGCTGGCTGGTGATTTTGAATCTGGTTCTAATTATGTAGCCTCGGGCCTGCCCAAACCACTCAGTCTGGATGAAGTGGATTATCTCTTTACCCCTGAACAGACCGTCAGTATTGACCAACTGCCCCAGGTTGATGCGGATGACATGCTTGAGGAATTGCAAAACAGCCTTGATGCATTGAAGAAGATCGACATGGAGGTTCTGATGGTCAATACCATGCATCCAGACCTCCAGATCCCCACTGCCTACACCATAATCCCTGGTGCCCATTTCCGGGAACGTGCTGCCTCGGGTGATGCGCCTCTGTTTGCAGCCAAATTGGCAGCAGATCTCCTGGCCCCTGATGAACTGGAAGTCAAGCTGGCAGAAATGCAGCAACAGCTCCCTGATGCCTATTATCTGGAGTTCTATAGAGGACGCAATTGTTACGATCAAAACATGGTGGAACCGGCCTTGGCTCATTTTCAGCAGGCCCTGACCATGCAGCCCAATGAAGAGGATAAGCCCTATCTGTATTCCTATCTCGGCAGCTGTCTCCGTGATCTGGGACGCTTTGAGGAGGCTGTGCCCATCCTGGAGCAGGGGCTGGCTTGTGATGAAGAACGCCCGGATATCCATAATATCCTCGGGGTATGTCATTATAAGGCAGATCGTTTTGAACAGGCTGTTCATCATTTTCAACGGGCAGTGCAGTTGAACCCGGTCTCTTCCATTGACTACGCTAACCTGGCCCTGAATCAACAGCGGCTTGGGCGCAACCAAGAGGCCATCACCAATTATCAAATCGCCTTGGGACAGGATCCCAGTATTACCTTTGCTACGGAGAATCTGGCCTTGCTGTTGGCAGCAGATACAGGGACATGAAAAATCCTGACAGAGCAACCGTTACCCGCCTTGAAGAGCTACCAAACATTGGCAAGAAGATGGCAGCCGATCTCCAGGCCATTGGCATGAATCAGCCGCAGCAGCTCATCGGGCAGGATGCCGTTGCGCTATATGATCTTCTCTGTGCGCAAACCGGGACAAGACATGATCCCTGTGTGCTTGATGTGTTTATGGCAGTGATTCATTTTATGGAAGGCGGGGAGCCGCTCCCGTGGTGGTCTTTTACAGCTAAAAGGAAGGAGCGGATGATCCTGCTACAACATACTAAAAATACTTCATTGAGGAAAGACTATGACCGATAAACTACGCATGCTTCCGATATCTGAAAGAATCCGGTTAGTCGAAGAACTTTGGGACAGCATAGCGTCTGATCAGGCCGCATTATCCCTTACGGGAGATCAAAAAAATGAACTCGACCGACGCCTGGATGCCTATAAAACTGACGGCATCAAGGGACGCAGTGCAAACGAAGTAATTGCCGACATCAGAAAAAGATTGTGAAATACAAAATACATGTTCGTGTAGATGCGGGAACAAATATCCATGAAAAAACTCATTGAATTTGAATTGAACGGCCAACCGGTCTATGTGGAGGCCGAGGTCTCTGAGGCTGAAATGCAGCGGGTCAGCCGGGGCGGAGAGAGTGAACCACTTCAGGCGGAATCTCGTTTTGTTGATGCAGTGGCCCGGATTAAACCGGCTGCTGAGGTGGTATTGAAGGCCTTTCAGGAGATGAATACCCCGGATGAAATCGGGCTGGAGTTCGGGTTGAAATTCAATGCCAAGACCGGGGTGGTCTTTGCTTCCGCAGACAGTGAGGCCACCTTTAAGGTTTCGTTGAAGTGGACGAATGACAAAAAATGACCATAACAACAAGGCTTGTCTTTCCCTTGTTGATGTTCTACAATGTAGAACAACGGAGGTAAAATAATGAAAACAGCTGTGGTAAGGGCAAGGGTACCAGAAGAATTAAAAAAGAATTTTGAGGCGGTTGCTGCGTCTCACGAGATGAACTTAAGCCATGTGATCCGCATGCTCATGACGCAGTATGTCGAACAGGAGAAAAAAAAGCTCCGCCGACATAAGGAGACCTTGGAAGCCCTTGAAGATATTGAGTGCGGCAGAGTCGTTGCGGGTGAAGAGGTTATGAGCTGGCTGGCAAGCTGGGGAGATGAAGACGAGCCGGAACCGCCCCAATGAAACTGCAATTCTCCAAAGCTGCATTGAATGACTTGGCACGATTGCGTGCATTTATTGCGAAGTATAATCCGACAGCGGCACAACAGGTGGCGAAAAGGCTGCGGGGAGCTATCAGCAATCTTACGGATACCCCGAAGATCGGAAGACCAGTTGAGGGGTTTCCCGGAGAAATTCGGGAGCTGATTTTCGGTCGTTATGTGGTGCGGTATGAGATACGTGGCACGACTTTGTATATCCTCAGAATTTGGCATGGAAAAGAGGATAGATAGCAAGGAAGGAATCACGGATATTTATACCCTGTCTCCATCCCGCTGAAAATCGGTGTTAATACCGTTCAAAAAACCGCGCATTTCTCTGACGCTTTTTGGGAGAATGAGTTCTCCTCCGTTCTCGTGAAG
Organism: Candidatus Electrothrix sp.; assembly: GCF_052785085.1. Taxonomy (NCBI): domain Bacteria; kingdom Pseudomonadati; phylum Thermodesulfobacteriota; class Desulfobulbia; order Desulfobulbales; family Desulfobulbaceae; genus Candidatus Electrothrix; species Candidatus Electrothrix sp. The sequence goes on along the minus strand of NZ_JALAAI010000016.1, from coordinate 8,180 downwards.
AACAAGCTGAACATTCTTTCTGGGAATCAACTGAAGAGTCTTTCTGATCCATTGTTGAATCACAGTTTTATATCTCAAAGAAATGTTTGTTGTTTCCATAGTTGAGTTCTCCTGCAAATGAGGTGTTGTTTCATGGACTCTTGCAGAGTACTGAATCTACAACTCTGAAGCAAGGATTAATCCCATGTCCTCCCCATCTCTGGAATCCTCCCTTGTCCGCATCCTGATTGATGACCAGGAGCCACGCCGCCCCGAGGGTGCAGGCTTTCTGGTCACGCCAAAGCATATCCTCACCTGCGCCCATGTGGTCAATGCAGTGCTGGGGCGGGATGAGTACACCATAGACCCGCCTGATGCCGAGATCTTTCTTGATTTTCCTCTCCTGGATGATCAGCCCCTGCTCAGGGCAACGATTCTCCATTGGTTTCCGGTGTCCGAAGGACCTCCTCCTGATAGGCTGGAAGATATTGCCGTGTTGGAGCTGTGCCCGGAAACACCTCTGCCTGTCGAGGCCCAGCCCGCACCGCTTGTTGCCTTGGACAGCTCTCCCTCCTTTACCGAGCACCAGCTCAGGATGTGTGGTTTTCCTGGTGGTGTTGATCAGGGCACGCATATTGACGGGCTGCTCAAAGGGCGAACCGGGGCTGGTTATTGGGAAATCCACCCGCTGGATAAGACCCGACCGATTGAGCAGGGCTTTAGCGGCACATCGGTCTGGGCGGTGAAGGAGAATGCGGTCTGCGGCATGATCAGCAGCAGGCTGCGGAGAAAGCCGGATCTGGAAAACGGGCCGGTTATTACCGGCTACATGTTGCCAGTTGCCACCCTGATCAAGGCCTTTCCTGAGCTGGATCAGCACAGCCGTCCGGCCAATCCTTATCGCGGCCTGGAGGCCTTTCGGGAAAAGGATGCGGCTCTCTATTTCGGCAGGGAGCATACCATTGAGCGACTCCGGCAGGTTGTAAGAGAACAGCCCTTTGCGACGGTGATCGGTGCCAGCGGCAGTGGCAAATCCTCGGTGGTCTTTGCTGGCTTGGTTCCGGCCCTGCGCCAGACCGGAAATTGGCTCATCGCTCATTGCCGTCCCAAGAAAGAGCCTTTTTACGAGCTGGCCGCCTGTCTGATTCCTTTGCTCTACGATGATCCCATTCTTCGCTTGGAGAAGACCGACGAGCTGAAAGAAAAGCTGCAAGCCGGTTCCGTCGGCTTGCTTGGAATTATTCGCCAAATCACGGAACGAAGGGAACAACACGAGAGCCAGCGTTTCCTCCTGATCGTGGATCAGTTTGAAGAACTCTTCACCCTGAATACAGATCAGAATTTAACCCGGCAGTACATCGCCATCCTGCTGGAATGCCTGCGCATGGACGAGGACGATTTCACAGTCCTCTTTACCATGCGGGCCGATTTCTTTGCCGCTGCTGTCAGCCACCCTGCCCTTGCCCAGGCTCTGGACAGCTATGCACCGATCATTCTACCTCAGCTTGATGAGCAGAATTTACGGGAAGTGATTGAACGACCTGCCAAGTCACTCGGTATCCGCTTTGAAGCTGGCCTGATTGATCTGATTATCCGGGATGTGGGCCAAGAACCGGGCAGCCTGCCCTTGCTGGAGTTCTGCCTGACCCAGCTCTGGGAGCGGCAGGAGTTCCGCCGGATCACCCATGATGCCTATAAAGACATCGGCGGGGTGCAGCAGGCCTTGGCGAATCATGCTGATGCGGTTTATGCGGAGTTTGATGAACAGGAACGGGAGCAGCTCCGCCATATCTTTCTCAAGCTGGTCCGTCCGGGACAGGGCACTGAGGATACCCGGCAGGTGGCTAGTTTAGAGCAGATTCGGGCGGAAGATCGGACTTTGATTACCCGCTTGGCCGATAAACGACTCATCGTGACCGGGCGGGATGAGGAGCGCGAGGAAGAGACTGTTGAGGTGGTACATGAGGCCTTGATTCGTCGTTGGCAGACCCTGCGGCAATGGGTGGATGAGGAACGAGAGTTTTTGGTCTGGCAGGAAAAGTTGCGGGTGCTGCTCCGGCAGTGGAAGGAGAGCGGGAAGGATGAGGGGGCTTTGTTGCGGGGGTTGCCTTTGGATGAGGCTTTGCGGTGGCGGGAAACTCATGCAGTTCATTTGGTGGATGAAGAGCTGGGGTTTATCAAGGCCAGCGAAGAGGCGCAAAGAAAACAACGAAGAAAGAAAGGTATTGCTGTAGTCGCAGGGATGCTGCTTGCCGCTATGGTGATGGTGACGTTTTTTGTGCTGTGGAAGGATGCAGAGCGGCAGAAAACCGTTGCCGAGCAGGAACGCCAGCATGCTGTTGAGCAGAGCAAAATTGCCGAACAAAATGCCGTTGAGGCGAAACAACAAACTCGTGCAGCCAATTTTAATCTTGCAAAAATCTTTGAAGAAAAGGCATTACGGGATCTAAAGACAGTAGAAGAAAAAAATGATAACCGCGCATATAAGGAAGCAGTTCTTTTTACATCAGCAGCCCTGGATCAGGTAATTGAAGAAGATAAATCCGCCTTGAACCCAAGGTCCACAGCGAGACTTTTTTCTCCCGAAGTATTCAATAGGTCCTTGGCAGAAGAATGGCGTTCTCCAGTTGCTGATATTCACTATGGTGATGTCAACAGTATATCTTTAAGCCCTGATGGAAGCCTGCTGGCTTCTGCTTCAAGTAGAACGATTCAGATTTGGGATATAGAGAGCGGGCAGAGGTTGATCGTGTTGAAAGGTCACACAGAAAGTATCACCAGTGTCTCTTTCAGCTCAGATGGTAAACAGCTAGCATCTTCTTCCTATGATAATACGGTGAGGCTTTGGGATATTGAAAGTGGTCAGGAGATAAAACAGATAATGGGCCATAAAGGTAGAGTGAATAGCGTATCCATCAGCTCTGATGGCAGACGATTGGCATCAGCCTCATGGGACAAGACGATTCGGATATGGGAGATAGAGAGCTGTAAGGAATTAAAAGTAATTAGGGGCCATACCAATAATGTCACCAGCATATCGTTCAATTCTGATGGAAGACGACTGGCATCCGCCTCCAGTGATAAAACTGTTTGGATATGGAACGTTGAAAGTGGTCAGAAACTTGCTATTTTTAAAGGCCATACCGACGGTGTCACCAGCGTATCATTCAGTTCTGATGGGAGACGATTGGCATCCGCCTCCAGAGATAAAACAATTCGGATATGGGACGTTGAAAGTGGTCAAAAACTTGCTATTTTTAAAGGTCATACCGACGGTGTCACCAGCGTATCATTCAGTTCTGATGGAAGACGACTGGCGTCTGCCTCATCGGATAAAACAATTAGGATATGGGATGTTGAGGGCGGTGAGGAGCTGACATTACTCAAGGGACATACTGGCGGCATCAATAGTGCATTATTCCATCCTGATGATATACATTTGATATCTTCTTCCAGAGATAATACAGTTCGAATCTGGAATACTAAAAATGGTGAGGAGTTGACCGAATTCCAAGGTCACACTCAAGATGTTGTGAGTGTATCTTTTAGCCCTAATGGCAAGCAATTAGCTTCTGCATCCAGGGATAATACAGTTCGGATCTGGGATGTTGAGAGCGGCCAAGAGCTGACTGTACTCAAGGGCTATGCAGAATGTGTATCGTTCAGTCCTGATGGCAGACTACTGGCCTCAGCTTCCAACGATAACACAGTTAGAATTTGGAATATCAAGAGTGGTAAAGAACTAACTGCGCTCAAAGGTCATACTGCTTCTGTTAGCAGTGTCTCATTTAGTCCTGATGGAACTCGACTGGCCTCTGCTTCTTCAGATAATACAGCTCGAATCTGGGATATTGAAAGCGGTAACGAATTGGCTACATTCAAAGGGCATACCGAAACTGTCTCCAGCATATTGAATGGCGTAACCAGTGTCTCATTTAGTCCTGACGGCAAACTATTGGCCTCAGGTGGTAAGGATAATACAGTTCGGATCTGGGATGTTGAGAGCGGGAAACAAACTGTACTTAGAGGTCATACCTATGATGTGAACAGCATATCGTTCAGTCCTAACGGCAAATTACTAGCATCTGCCTCTGGAGATAAAACGATTAGGCTCTGGGATGTTGAGACAGGAAAAAACCTTATCGTGATCAGGGCACCTGAGTTAATCACTAGCGTATCATTTAGTCCCGATGGTAGGCGACTGGCATCCGCTTCCGCAGATAAGACGATTCAAATCTGGGATATTAAGAATGGTCGACAGCTGAAGATACTCAAAGGGCATACTGGCTGGGTCGAGAGTGTGGCATTCAGTCCAGATGGCAAACAGCTGGCATCGGCTTCCTGGGACAATACTGTTCGCCTTTGGAATATGGTTGATGCAGACAAAAAAATAATAATATTAGGAGGTGGCAAAGGGCGGCAGAATTTCGATGTCAATGCAGTATATTTCAGTTCCGACGGCAGACGAGTGGCATCAGGCTACATTGATGGTACAGTTCGCTTTTGGGATATTGGAAAAACTCAAAAGTCGATCGTGTTCAGAGGCCATACTTCTGCTGTCACCAGTGTATCCCTCAGCCCAAATGGAAGATGGCTGGCATCGGCTTCCATGGATGATACAGTTCGGATCTGGAATGTTGAAAGCAAACAGGAGCTGATACGGCTGGAAGATGACTCCAGCAGCGTGTCATTTAACCCTGAAGGAACTTTGCTGGCGTTTTCTTCCGCAGATAATACTATTCGGCTTTGGAACCTTGAAAACGGGCAGGAGCTGAGAGTATTTAAAGGGCATACATATTCTGTCAATAGTGTTACCTTCAGTCCTGATGGCACGCAGCTCGCATCTGCTTCCAAAGATAAGACAATTCGTCTCTGGAATGTTGAAAACGGGCAGCAGCTAAAGCTGTTTAAAGGTCATACAGATTCTGTCAATAATATAGTCTTTAGTCCTGATGGCAAACTGCTTCTATCTGGTTCCGAAGATAAGACGGTTCGGCTTTGGAATATTGAAAGTGGCAAGGAATTTAATATATTAAAAGGACATGCAAATGCTGTCCTGAGCGTTTCCTTTAGCCCTGATGGCAAACTGCTTGCTTCTGCTTCCAGAGATAATTCAGTGAGCCTTTGGGATACTGAAACTGGCAACGAACTAATGTGCTTGGATCAATATCCTCATACTGTCCATAGCGTGTCATTTAGTGCCGATGGTAAAAAAGTAGCATCGGCTTTCTGGGCCCCTTTTAGTAGTAAAATTAATATAAAAATATTGGACATCAGAGCTTATTTGCTTTTCCAACAAGGTACTAAACCTACTCCTTTGTACAAAAATTTTATACAGGGTGTAAAATTTCTCTGGCAGGCAAAACGAGACGGGTTAAACTTTGTACCAAACTATGATTACTCTAAACCTTCTTTATATGCCCAAGACGGCTATAACTTCGTCTATGATCCCAAATTCCGCCCCCTACTCAATCCCCCGCCCCCCGGCCAAAGCAAATTCGACCAGGTGCTGGAATGGGCTGAGAAGCAGCAGGGGAAATAGAAGCATTGCGGGAAACGCCTTTACACCTTCCTTGCGTCCTGATTGATCACGCTGTATCCTGTAATAAGGGCCTATATTTTCACCAGCAACTACCCTTTCCGCTTCATGACAACAGGAGGAAAAAACATGGCAACAGCAACCGTCACAGCAAAAGGACAGGTAACTATACCGAAACAAACCAGAAAACTTTTACGTCTCGACAGAGGAAGTAAAGTTGAATTTATGGTGGATAAGACCGGAGCGGTTTCCATCCTGCCGGTCACCTCTGACGTTACAGAATTAAAAGGAATGATTCCAAAGCCGAAAAAATACGTCTCAATAGAAGACATGAACAATGCCGTGCAGGAACAAGGAGGCAAATTGTGACAGGCATCGACACCAATGTGTTGGCAAGATACATTGTGCAGGATGACGGGGCAGGCAAAGCAGAAGGTTTCGAGTTGCTGGCAACAGGAAAAAAGTAAGTCAAACCGGATGAGCTTGACACTGCCGCTGCCCCCCGGCCAAAGCAAATTCGACCAAGTGCTGGAATGGGCCAAGAAGCAGCAGTAAAGTTATATGCATATATTGTATATCCCCTTGACATATCCCTCCCCGAACGGAATAATATACCTGTTGTATTGATGAACTTTGTTATGATCAATTTTTGTACAAAGGTACCCCCATGAACTGCGCTCAAACCAAAATATTTACAAGCAACAGAAGCCAGGCAGTCCGCCTGCCCAAAGCTGTTTCTTTTCCCGAAACTGTGAAAAACGTTGAAATTATAGCTGTCGGTAACAAACGCATTATTACTCCGACAGACCAATCCTGGGACGACTGGTTCAATGCTCCGGGTGTTTCCGATGATTTCATGGAAGAAAGGGGACAGCCTGATGATCAGATTCGGGAGACCCTGTAATGCTGAAGTATATGCTGGACACTAATATCGTTATTTATGCGATAAAAAACCGTCCCCGGCAGATACGCCAGTCCTTCAAAGCGCATCAGGGGCGGATGTGTATTTCCACCGTCACCCTCGGTGAATTAATCTTTGGTGCAGAGCGTTCACAACAGGTGGAACGCAACCTTGCTGATATTGAAAGGATGGTCTCCCGAATGGAGGTACTGCCTTTTGACAATAGCGGAGCCTACCATTTCGGTCAGATACGGGCGGAACTTTATCGGATCGGTCAACCCATAGGGCCATACGATATGATGATTGCTGGTCATGCCCGATCTTTGGGGCTTATTCTGGCGACCAATAATACCAAGGAATTTGAAAGAGTCCCAGGACTTCGCCTTGAGAATTGGGTAAAGTCGGATTGCTGAAAATATCTTTCGCGAAAGGCTCCCCCGGCCAAAGCACATACCTCCATCCAGCTGGTTCAAAGACTTGTCAAGCAAGGCGACTGTATGCTATGCTTGATTCGCTTGCAACAAGAATAAAACGTATGCAGTGCCCGGCACATGAACGACATCAAGCTCATGCGCTGACTCTATCTTAATGAAAATCCGACCTGTCGCATCACAAGAGATCTTTGGGTATAAAATATGATGTGACGCCAAAAAGGCGCTTCAAGGTAGGCGTCGAGACAACACCACAGCTATGGAAAACAATACCCATTCAAACCCAGCCAAAAGCCAAAAAAGCAAAAGGTATTTTGATGTTCATCCTCCGGTCTTCTGGCCAGCAGCCCTGCTCAGTGTGCTGTTCATCCTTGTCACCCTGATGGTGGGAGATCCGATGACAGAGGTGTTTTCGGAGATCCAGCGCGTCATTTCCAACAACTTCGGCTGGTTCCTGATCCTTGTCATCAATACCTGTTTGTTTCTCATGATCTTTCTGGCCTTCAGCCGACTGGGAACCATCCGTCTCGGTGGCCGAAACGCAGTGCCTGATTTTTCAAGACTTTCCTGGTTCGCCATGCTGTTCAGTGCCGGGATGGGTATCGGTATCCTTTTCTGGAGTGTAGCCGAGCCGGTGTACCATTTTCTGGAGCCCCCGTTTGCCGGGGCCTCACCCGAGGATGCCGCCCGTACGGCCATGAAAATGACCTTTTTGCACTGGGGCTTGCACCCATGGGGGGTATATGCACTGGTGGGCATGTCCCTGGCGTTCTTTACATTCAACCGCAAGCTGCCTCTGGCCATCCGCTCAATTTTTTATCCCCTGCTCAAAGATAAAGTACATGGTTTCTGGGGGGATTGCATTGATGTTCTGGCGGTTCTGGCCACCCTGTTCGGATTGGCCACCTCACTGGGATTCGGGGTGCAACAGGTCAGTGCCGGATTGCATCATCTCTTTGGATGGCCGGACACAATGCCCATGCAGGTCGTACTGGTGGTCTGCATCACCCTGGGGGCTACCGTATCGGTTGTTTTGGGCCTGGATCGCGGAGTAAAGCGTTTGAGTGAAATGAACCTCAATCTGGGTGCCCTGCTTCTGATCTTTCTTTTGATCCTGGGGCCCACCGTAATGATTCTTGATGCCTTTGTTCAGAATACCGGAAATTATCTGGATAATTTTCTCCATATCAGCTTCTGGACCGACAGCAATTCAGCTCGTAAAAAAACACCTAAACATTCAAGCGGGATAACTTAATTACCGAAATTTTTTTTTCCAGCTATTTTCGACTTGACGATTGTCTATTTGTTTGGTGAGATGAAAAAATCAAAC